>JAITAY010000334.1 GCA_031283915.1 Tannerella sp. | reverse complement strand
AAAAAGAAATCCCTCCGAAAGGAGTGATGGTTTGCTTTTTTTGTTGTACCTTTACGCCCATGTGCAAGTCTGTTTTATGTTTTTTACTATCACAAAAACAGGTGAAATCTTGCACATATCAAAGCGCTGGATAAATTATTTTATATCAGCGCTTTGTCTTTTTATTTATAACTCTTGGTTGCGGATTTAAGGTAATTCATGGACAGACATTCGCTCATCCATCCATACGTTGTGTGCCCTGCGGTTCATATCGTCCGGCAGCATCTTTTCCGAAAATGATGCCTTAAAAAAAGATTTAGCCGGAATTTTTCCTATTTTTGCAGGGACATATACAAGCAAACATGTTTACAGACCAAAACAGCATACCGGATATACCCTTTTTTCAGGGACTCGCGACGCGCTTTTCCGCAGATGATCCTTTCAGGGAAACAGGCGGGTATGCTGCGCAGTCTGATCGATCGGGGCCGAAGGATAAACAGGAATTACCTCCCGAAACCCCGGAACGAAGATATGTTGAATCAATATTTAATTATCAATTTATAAAGAGAGATTTTCATGTATACACGTAGAAATTTTTTAAAGACAGCGACTGTGGCTTCAGCCGGATTGGCCATGGGTGGAGCGGGACTGAATGCGGCAAGCTATCGCCAGATTATGGGCGCAAATGAAAAGGTCAATTTGGCCTGTGTCGGTATCGGGTTCAGAGGAAATGAAATCATCAAGGAATTTGCGAAGACCGGGCTGGCCAATGTAGTCGCCCTGTGCGACGTCGACATGGGAGCGAAGCATACGCAGGAGATCATGGCGATGTTTCCAAACGCCAGGCGGTTCAAGGATTTCCGGGTGATGTTCGACAGGATGGGGAACGAATTTGAGGCCGTGACAGCCGGTATCCCCGACTTTGCACACTATCCGGTTTCCATTCAGGCCATCAAGTCGGGCAAGCACATTTATGTAGAGAAACCGATGTGTCGCACCTTCCTCGAAGGCGAACTGATGATCGCCGCCGCAAAGAAATACCCGAAAGTGTTCACGCAAATGGGCAATCAGGGACACTCCGAGGCGAATTATTTCCAGTTCAAGGCATGGAAAGACGCCGGGATTATCAAGGATGTGACGGAAGTCACGGCGCACATGAACTCCTCGCGCCGCTGGCACGACTGGGATTCGCGTATCTTCAAGTATCCCGCGGCGGAACCGATTCCAGCCGGCATGGACTGGGATACGTGGAACATGGCCGTCCGGTATCACGAATACAACGACCGCTATCACCGCGGCAACTGGCGCTGCTGGTACGATCTGGGCATGGGGGCGCTGGGCGACTGGGGGGCGCATCTCATCGACACGGTGCATCGCTTCCTCGAACTGGGATTGCCCTACGAAGTCAATCCGGTTATGTTGAAAGAGCATAACGATTACTTCTTCCCCATGTCGTCGACGATTCAGTTCCGCTTTGCCGCTCGCAAGGACATGCCGGCATTAGACATCAACTGGTTCGATGGCGTGGATAACATTCCGCCCGTCCCGGCCGGTTACGGAACGTCGGACATCGACCCGAACATGCCACCCGTGGCCGGTGGCAAACTGCGACCGACCAAACTGAATCCGGGCAAGATCATTTACAGCAAGGAACTGACCTTCAAGGGCAGTTCGCACGGGAGTACGCTGTCCATCATCCCGGAAGCGAAGGCAAAAGAAATGAAATCCAAACTGCCGGAAGTGCCTCCATCGACCTCCAATCATTACGCCAACTTCCTGCTGGCCTGTCTGGGCAAAGAACAGACACGGTCGCCGTTCGAGGTTTCCGGCCCCTTGAGTCAGGTCTTCTGCTTGGGCGTGATTGCGCAACGGTTGAATCAGAAACTGGAGTTTGATACGACTGCCAAGCAAATCACCAACAACCCGTTTGCCAATGCGCTACTGACAGGCGAGCCGCCCCGTAGCGGATGGGAAGAATATTATAAAATCTGATACGGACGGGATTTTCTCCGGAATCGTTGAAGTAAAAAAAACCTAAAGCTCCGGGGTGCTGAACAACATTGAATTTTGACCCCGGAAGTTCGGTATCGAACTTCCGGGGTTCGAAAATCCGGCATCGGGGTCTGGTTTCGTCCGGGGGAGGCTGGCGGAAATGCAGATCTGCGAATGTAACTTTTTAGACAGGGATGGTAGTGTCAGGGATGTTAAAACAGAAAAAGGACAAACTTGCGGCCTTTAAGCGTGTATATGACGCAAATGCAGCCACGCTCATTCGGTTTGCCCGTCGGTTTATCTTGTCGGAACAGCCGGAAGACATCGTGCAGGACGTCTTTCTGGAACTTTGGGAAAGCGATCGGGTGACGGATGAGGCCGCAGCACGTTCGTTTCTGTTTACGGCTGTCCGGAATCGATGCATCAATATCCTGAAACATGAGCAGATAAAGGAAAACTACGAACAGCATGTGCAAACGGAGAATCAATTGTTGGGACTTGATTATTTGGATTCCATCGAAAAACTGCTGATTGACAAGGAGGAAATACAAACGATTTATCAAGAAATCGATCGCTTGCCGGCCAAATGCCGTCAAATCTTCAAGCTGGCTTATTTTGAAGACAAAAAAAGCGCCGAAATAGCCCAGATACTAAACCTCTCTATTCGCACCGTAGAACATCAATTATATCTGGGGTTAAAAACGTTGCGGGAGAGATTGATTCGAAAGTAAAACTAAACGGGACGACCCTTCAAAAAAAAGCCCGCCTGAACAGTTTCTTTCGGCGGGCTTTTTCATCACCATGTTATGAATTTGATTTTATTCCAGATTCAACGTTATGCGTTTAAACGCAGTCGCTGTAAGTGCTTTGTCTTGAAGCTTCAAATATTGTCCAATTGTAAGTTTCGAATCCTTCACAAAGTCTTGCTGCAGTAACGTACTCTCCTTGTAGAATTTCTGCAATGCGCCTTCTGCGATACGTTCGATCAGGCTCTCCGGTTTACCGCTCTGACGCGCCTTGTCACGTGCAATTTCCAGTTCGGTGTCGATCACCTTTTGCGGAACCTCGGACGGCGTCACGGCCACCGGATTCATGGCGGCCACCTGCATAGCTACGTCACGCGCTACCTGATATTCCAGTTCCCGGTTAAAAGCAACAATCGTCGCCAGTTTGTTCCCCGGATGAATGTAGGAAATCGTGGAAGCGCCCGTCACATACTCAAAGAAACCCAATTCCATTTTTTCGCCCGTGATACCAATCCGGTCGACTATATGGTTTTCGACGGAACGTCCATCGGCCAGCGGCGCACCCAGCAAGTCGGCCAGCGAAGCCGGCTTTTGTGCCATGGCGACATCCAGAATGCTTTTCGTCAATGCAATAAAGTCTGCATTCTTTGCCACGAAATCGGTTTCACACTTTAATGCGACAATTGCCGCAAATTCTCCGTCATGCGTAGCCAGCACACAGCCTTCGGACGCTTCGCGATCCGAACGTTTTGCGGCCACAGCCTGACCTTTTTTACGAATGATTTCCATTGCTTTCTCGAAATCGTTCTCTGCTTCTTCCAACGCTTTTTTGCAATCCATCATTCCTGCCCCGCTCATTTTACGCAAATGAGCTATATCAGCCATTGTAACTGCCATATCTTTTCTTTTTTAATGTTTAATCTTCATCCAAATTCTTTGCCACTCGCGAAATCACAGCCGCATTTATGGCTTCATCGTCTTCCTTATGGGTACGTCCCTTTCTGGCGGAAGACTTTGCTCGGCGCTCTCTTTTGGGCGCCTCTTCACTTACTTCCCCGGCTTCACTCTCTTTGGTAAGCGCCTTGCCTTCCTGAAGACCCTCGTTCATGGCGTCGCAAACGACGGTCATAATCAACTCAACCGATTTGGTAGCATCGTCATTGGCCGGAATCACGAACTCGATATCCGTTGGATCGGAATTGGTGTCCACCATGGCGAATACGGGAATACCCAACCGTTTGGCTTCACGCACGGCAATATGTTCCTTCATCACGTCGATCACGAACAGAGCCGCCGGCAGACGGTTCATGTCGGCAATCGAACCCAGTGTCTTTTCCAGTTTCGCACGCTGGCGCGTGATTTGGAGTTTTTCCCTTTTGGAAAGGTTGTTAAATGTCCCGTCCTTGCTCATCTTGTCGATGGTAGACATTTTCTTCACCGCCTTGCGGATGGTCGGAAAATTCGTCAACATACCACCCGGCCAGCGTTCAATCACGTACGGCATACTAATGGCAGTCGCTTTGTCGGCCACGATTTGCTTTGCCTGTTTTTTGGTTGCGACGAAAAGGACTTTTCTGCCCGTCCTGGCCAGGTTCTTCATGGCTTCCGCCGCTTCGTCTATTTTAGCAACTGTTTTATGTAAATCAATGATATGAATACCATTGCGCTCCATAAAGATGTATGGAGCCATGGCAGGATTCCATTTCCTTTTTAGGTGTCCGAAATGAACGCCTGCTTCCAATAATTGTTCAAAACTAACTCTTGACATTTTCTGTTTTTTTATCGTTTACATTCTGTTTTTACAATCAACCGCCCGGTAGTCTTCTGCATATTACATATCATTAATTATAATGTAATATGGTTTGGTGGAAAAATCCGGGCAATTTAGATACTAAACGCCTCTGACTTGCAAGAAACTCACAAATAACATTAACGTTTGCTGAACTGGAATCTCTTGCGCGCCTTGGGTCTTCCCGGTTTTTTGCGTTCCACGGCACGCGGGTCGCGCGTGATAAATCCTTCCGCTTTCAAAGCGGGTTTCGATTCCGGATTGATTTTGACCAATGCACGTGTAATCGCCAACCGGGTCGCTTCCGACTGCCCCTTGAATCCGCCGCCAAAAAGGTTTACCTTGATGTCGTATTGTTCAGCCACATTCAATGTTGACAGAGGCTGTTTCACAACAAACTGCAGGATGGGAGAGGGAAAATAGTCCGACAATTCACGCCGGTTTATCGTAATCTTACCGTTTCCTTCACTGACGTATACGCGAGCTACGGCTGCCTTACGTCTTCCTATTGCATTTATTACTTCCATAAATTATTTAAGTAAGTTGATATCTACCTGTTTGGGAGTTTGAGCCTCATGCTTGTGCACGTTGCCTGCATATACATGCAAGTTATTGAGCAGCTTGTCTCCCAGACGATTTTTAGGCAACATGCCCTTGACTACTTTTCTGAACAAACGGTCTTCCCCTTTTGCCATCAACATGGCCGGAGTATATTCACGCTGTCCACCCGGATAACCGGTATATCTCAAATAAATACGGCCGTTCCACTTGTTTCCTGTCAGAACGACTTTATCTGCATTGATAATAATCACATTATCACCACAATCAACATGCGGAGTGAAATTGGGTTTATATTTGCCGCGCAAAAGTTTGGCGACTTTCGAGCAGATACGCCCCAACGACTGGCCGCTTGCATCTACAACCACCCATTCTTTGTTTACAGTTGCTTTGTTTGCAGAAATGGTCTTATAACTTAAAG
The DNA here is from genome assembly GCA_031283915.1 of Tannerella sp. Lineage (GTDB taxonomy): Bacteria > Bacteroidota > Bacteroidia > Bacteroidales > Tannerellaceae > Tannerella. The sequence goes on along the minus strand of JAITAY010000334.1, from coordinate 7,042 downwards.
TATCCACTGCTAAAAACTATTTTAAAATTAATACTAAAAACGTTCCACCATCATTATTTACCCGAACACAAGAGTAGAACAACGGGCTAAAAACTAATTATTTAAAACTTCCTGATAATAATCGGCTGGCAAAGGTACGACTTTTCTTTAATTCATGAAACTTTTCGAGCTTTTTTTTCTGTTGGAGGCTCATTCAGTCTGATGGAATTATACTCAAAAGGAATAGGTTTGCGAAAGATTCAGGAAAAATATCTATTTCAGTTTGTGATAATCCCTGTCTTATTTTCATCGCGGGGGAAGGACGGACAGGTTCAGTTCCTCCAGTTGCGCCGGTTCAATCGCCGAAGGCGCATCAATCATCACATCGCGACCGGCATTGTTCTTGGGGAAGGCGATGCAGTCGCGGATGGAATCCAGTCCGGCAAAGAGCGATACCCAGCGGTCTAACCCGTAGGCAATACCGCCATGAGGGGGTGCGCCGTAGCGGAAAGCGTTCATCAGGAAACCGAAACGCGCCTGCGCCTCGTCGTCGGTAAAGCCCAGCAGGCGAAACATCCTGTTCTGCAGCGCGCTGTCGTGAATACGGATGGAGCCGCCGCCCACTTCCACCCCGTTGATGACCATATCGTACGCATTGGCGCGAACGGTTCCGGGATCGGTGTCCAACAAATGGACATCTTCCGGCTTGGGTGAGGTAAAAGGATGATGCATGGCGTAATAGCGACCGTCTTCCTCACTCCATTCCAGCAGCGGGAAATCAACCACCCACAGACAGGCGAAAGCATTTCGGTCGCGCAGTCCCAGCCGGTTGCCCATTTCAAGACGCAGCTCGCCGAGTTGCTTGCGCGTTTTCGCCGTGCTGTCGCCGGAGAGGATCAATATCAAATCGCCCGGCCTGGCTTCGAAAGCGGTTTTCAGTTGCTGCCCTATTTCCGGTGAATAGAATTTATCTACGCTGGATTTGACCGATCCGTCCGCTTCCACGCGGGCGTAGACCAGACCTTTGGCGCCGATTTGCGGACGTTTGACAAAGTCGGTCAGCGCATCCAGTTGCTTGCGGGTGTATCCGGCGGCGCCTTCCGCACAGATACCGCCGATGTAGGCGGCGCTGTCGAAGACCGGGAAACCGTGTCCCTTCAGGAGGTCATGCAATTCGACGAACTTCATGCCGAAGCGGATGTCCGGCTTGTCCGTACCGTAATACTTCATGGCGTCCGCCCACGTCATGCGCGGGAACGGCTCGCCGATTTCGGCGCCCCGAATGCTTCGAAACAGATGCTTCGACATGCCTTCGAACACATTCAGCACATCATCCTGCTCCACGAAGCTCATTTCGCAATCTATCTGCGTAAACTCCGGCTGACGGTCGGCACGCAAATCTTCGTCGCGGAAGCACTTCACAATCTGGAAATAACGGTCAAAACCCGACACCATCAGCAATTGCTTGAAGGTCTGTGGCGATTGAGGCAGGGCATAGAACTGTCCCGGATTCATCCGCGAGGGCACTACAAAATCACGTGCACCTTCCGGCGTGGAACTGATGAGCACCGGCGTTTCAACTTCCATGAAACCCAGTTTGTCCAAATAGCTGCGCACTTCGACGGTCATCCGGTGGCGGAGTTCGAGGTTCCGGCGCACCGCATGGCGTCGCAAGTCTAAATAGCGGTACTTCATACGCAGGTCATCGCCCCCGTCCGTATCGTCTTCGATGGTGAAAGGAGGCGTTGCGGCCGCGTTCAGCACGGTCAACCGGGAAACCGTGATTTCAATCTCTCCCGTCGGGAGGTGCGGGTTTTTGTTCGAACGTTCCGTCACTGTACCGGTCGCCCGGATGACATATTCGCGTCCCAGTCTGTTTGCCTCCTCACAGAGCGAAGCATCCACCGTCTCGTTGAAAACCAACTGTGTAATCCCATACCTGTCGCGCAGATCGACGAACGTCATTCCACCCATCCGGCGTACTTTCTGTACCCATCCGGCTAACGTCACCGTTTGTCCTTCGTTCGAAAGACATAAATCCCCACATGTATTTGTCCTGTACATAATCTGTTTTGTAAAAAAATGACACAAAGGTAGCATTAAACTTCCAAATTGCACACAGACGAATAAAAAGGGGCTAACTCTTTTTTGAGGCGACAGCAAAAATATTACCGGCTGGTTATACCGCGTGCAGTATAATAATAAAAGCAATTGGAATTATACTGCACGCGGTGAAGAAAGGGATAGTTAGTAGATAGTAGCTAGTAGTTAGTAGAATAGTAGTCGGTAGCTCTGTGATACGACAAAGTTGTCCGCTCAAACCCTCACTTTGTACGCCTTTCCCTCCAACTGCCGCTTGCCTGCCAACCACCCTCTACTATCTACTAGCTATTAACTACCTCTTTATGCATAGAATGATACCGCGTGCAGTATAAACATAGCATTTGGGGAACACGGAGTTTTTTTTTCCTCTCTTCTTCCGTGTCCTTTGTCCCTCCGTGTTTTAGAAAACAGAGATGTTCACCGTTCACCGTTCATTGTCTCATGGATAATAATTATCTTTGCGAAAAAAAGAAACAGGTATGATGAGAAAATTTTTACTGGGAGCCGTTATACTGTGGGGGCTGATGCCTTTTCTTCATGCCCAGGAAAGGGTGGAAGAAGTGCTTTATTTAAAGAATGGGAGTGTGATTCGGGGGACGGTTGTCGAACTGGTTCCGAATCAATCGGTCAAGATTCAAACGGCTGACGGCAGTCTGTTTGTCTTTGAGATGGAAGAGGTCGAAAAACTGACGAAAGAGCCTCTGCCGGGAAGGAGAAACAGGAACAGACCGCTTTACGTTCCGGACCGTGAGGAGCAAAAACGCGCCGGGCGGTTTTCGGGAATGCTTCAGGTGGCAGGATTCGGGTATCAGGAACTTTTGTCTTCGTATGGAATGTTCTTTTTTGAGTCATCTTACATCTGCGGATACCGGTTTCGTGATTTTTTGTTTGTCGGGGGAGGCGTCGGACTGGAACATGCGGAAGGTGATTTCCTCGACAATACGAATTTCCGTATCCCGATTTTCGTCGCCTTGAAGCTGAACCTGAACCACAAACGGGTTTCTCCCTATTTTCAGTTGGAGGTGGGTAAACGCTTTAATTCAAACAGTTATTTTCAGGACGGGATTTTCGTCTATCCCAAAATAGGGATCGATTTCAATCTGGGAGCGCGTAAACGAAGGGCGCTGTTCCTTTCCATATCCCTGTTCGAATACGGGAATCTGCCTTCTTTTTACTATCAATCATCGTCATTCTATCCCGATTATTACGAAAATGAATTCTATTTGAAAACCGGAATCCATTTCGGCTACCGGTTTTAGAGAAGCATTACAAATTTCAATCAGTATATGAAAAGAAAACTTTGGGGCTTACTTTTTGCAATCGCTTTGTTGCCGCTTTGCGCACAGGACTTGAGCGAACGCATAGGTATCTGTACGTCGATGCAGGACGCTTCCATCCTGCAAAAGGCCGGATGCAGTTACGTGGAAATCGCCATCCACCGTTTTTTTGTTCCCGACCAGCCCGATGCGGCCTTTGCTCCGAACCGGGAAGAGGCGGCAGCATGTGTTCTTCCCGTTGTTGCCGGAAATAATTTCTTTCCGGGCAGTTTCCGGTTGACAGGGCCAGACTTTGACCTTGAGAAAACACTCTCCTATATAGAAGTCGCGATGCGGCGCGCCCGGCAGACGGGCACGCAAATCTTTGTGCTGGGCAGCGGAGGAGCGCGCCGCATTCCGGAGGGATTTGACCGGGCTACGGCGGTTGCACAGTTCACGGAACTGTGCCGTCGAATCGCCCTGCTGGGAGAGAAATACCGGGTAACGGTCGTGCTTGAGCCGCTGCGAAAGGAAGAAACGAACCTCATCAATACCGTGCGTGAAGGAATGGAAATCGTACGTGCCGTGGATCATCCCAATCTGCAGGTGCTGGCGGATTTCTACCACATGGCCTGTGTGGGCGAAGACGCACAGGCCATTGTAGAAGCAGGCGCTTCACTCCATCACTGTCACATCGCCGAGAAAACCGGACGTGCAGCGCCCGGCGTACATGGCGATGACTTCACGCCCTATTTCAAGGCGCTGAAACAAATCAATTACCGGGGCAGACTCTCCATCGAATGTAACTGGACGCAATTTGAGGAACAGGCTGAGTCGGCTGTTGCAGAGGTAAAACGCCAAATCAAACAGGCTTATGACGAAGATTTCAGATAATCCATACTATCCTGTGCGCGGGCAGATTTTATGAAGAAAGAGGTAGTTAGGAGTCAGGAGAATAGCAGTGAGTAGCTCCGCGGACAGGACGAAGCGGTCCGATCAAGCCCTCACTTCTATTCCTTTCCCTCCTAATGCCGCTTGCCTGCCAACCGCCCTCTGCTAACTACCTCTATTCTTCACCGCGTGCAGTATCATTCACCGTTTACAACTCATATCATAAATATTCAATCGTATGAAAACAGTTTTTAAATCAGTAATATGTTTATTCATATTCTTTTGTGCATCTTGCAATACATCCGGTGGCGGATGGACCCACTTATTTAACGGAAAAGACCTGACCGGTTTCAGGCAACTGAACGGGAACGCACCTTTCCGGGTGGAAAACGGAGAATTGACCGGCGTTTCCACCAAAAACGAACCGAGCAGTTTCCTGGCTACCGAACAGGACTATGGCGATTTCATTCTTGAATTTGAGGTTTGGTGTGCCCCGACGCTCAATTCCGGCGTCCAGTTCCGCAGCCTCAGCCGACCGGATTTCTTGGATGGCCGCGTACACGGCTATCAGTGCGAAATTGACCCCTCCGACCGCGCATGGAGTGGCGGCATCTACGATGAAGCACGCCGGGGCTGGTTAGTCACGCTCACCGATAACAAAGCCGGTCAGGCGGCATACCGCAAGACCGGCTGGAACCACTACCGCGTGGAAGCCATTGGCGACAACCTGCGCATCTGGCTGAACGGTGTCAACACGTCCAATCTCCGCGACAACACAACGCCGAAGGGATTCATTGCCCTCCAAATACACAGTATCGGCAACAACGACGCGCTGGACGGGGAGAAAATCCGCTGGAAAAACCTCCGGATCATGACGGAGAACCTGGAGGCACACCGGAGGCAGGGGAACCTGGCGCCGGAGATCAACCGGATTCCCAATACGCTCTCTGCACAGGAACAGGCGGACGGCTGGGAACTGCTGTTCGACGGAGAGACCTCGAACGGCTGGCGCGGCGCGTTCAGGGATGCTTTTCCCGAACGCGGCTGGAAAATAGCAGACGGTCAGTTGATCATACTGAAACCGGAGGGTGACGAACGCGGCGGAGACATCGTGACGGAAAACCGGTACAGCGCGTTTGAATTAAGCGCCGAATTTAAGCTCACGAAAGGCGCCAACAGCGGCATCAAGTATTTCACGCTCGAAAGCGAGCATCCGCATCGATCCGTATACGGATTAGAATACCAGGTGCTGGACGACGCCGGACATCCGGATGCCAAACTGGCCACCTCCTTTCCCGGAAGCCGCACGCTGGCCAGCCTGTATGATCTGATTCCGGCCGAACACAAGCGCACGAACCCCATCGGCGAGTGGAACCTGGCAGGGATAAAGGTCTTTGCGGACAATCATGTCGAACACTGGCTGAACGGCTTCAAAGTACTGGAATATGAACGCGGGGCGGAGGCATTCCGGGAACGGGTGAAAGGCAGCAAATTCGCCGACAGTGCATACAACGGAAACGGTCTGTTCGGCGAAGCCCCCGAAGGGTATATCCTGTTGCAGGATCACGGCGATGAAGTCGCCTTTCGAAGCATCAAAATCAAGGACTTGAAACGGAAATAAGGATACGCTGCACGAAACCGTTTCGTGCATGCATGGCACAACAACACGGGGACACGGGGAACACGGAGCACACGGAGTCAAAGAAGGAATCTCCGTGTCCTCCCTGCCTCCGCGGTTCAATGATTCTATTGTTTCCATCACAAAATCACGCCGTGTGCAGGATTTTTTGAGTGCTAATTTTAAGCCGTTTAGTTTTATTTAATAAATAATATGCGCGGTGGAATGTTTTTTCTGCTAATTTTGCCGCATTGAATTTTGATTAAAAGATGGTAACACCGGAAAACTTTATCAAACCATTGGAAACCATCCATGCGAACAGATTGGATGTGCCGACCATACTCCCCGCTTCTGCAGGGAGGACGTTTGTACGTGCCGCTTTTAATCGGGACAAAACAGATAGCGACACGGTGAAAAATGGATCCGGTTCACTTGCCCGGCGATTCCGCTTTTTTGATAGCCTTCCCGAAGCCACCCTCCTGATTTTAACAAATATTGTGATGGGGGGGGGGGTAAATGCCTAATATTCAACAAAAAATTCTCTGAGGGTGCGGCGGTTCCAGCCAATCCGAATACCGTCCGCCCGGACGAAGCGGCGGACAATACCCGTGCATCCGCAATTTGTAAATGCGGATTTTCCATTCTCCGACACGTCTCGCTAATTCTCCGACACATCTCGCTAAACCTGCGAGACGCCTCGCTAAACCTGCGAGACGCCTCGCTAAACCTGCGACACGTCTCGCCAAACCAGCGACACGTCTCGCCAAACCAGCGACACGTCTCGCTAAACCAGCGACACGTCTCGCTAAACCTGCGAGACATCTCGCTAAACCTGCGAGACGCCTCGCTAAACCTGCGAGACATCTCGCTAAACCTGCGAGACGCCTCGCTAAACCTTCAACGCGCTCCGCCGAACGCACGGAGATTCTTCTGTGAACACGGAGATTCCTCTGTGGATAAAACAATTCATTGATATACTGTTTCAATATATACACTAATTATTCTATGATATGAAATCAAAAAATTATTTGCCCCAGGCGTATGCCTCCTTATTGAGCTGGCTTACGAATTTTATGGGTTATCTGGTCGAGAATCTGACACGTTTCGGCATTCCGACCTCCAAAGTGGAAGCGCTTCAACTCAAAGTGGAAGCGTTCAGGACGGCACAGGCCAAGGTCGAACACCCGAACGCGGG
>JAITAY010000323.1 GCA_031283915.1 Tannerella sp. | reverse complement strand
TTCGGCGACTTCGGTACCTTCCAGATAGCCCTCACGAGCGACGGCGCGGAAACGGCGGAAAAGTTTCGCGTATCGCTTATCAAAAACCCGAAAATAGCTTTCCGTCCGGGCATTGACCTGAAAGAAATGCTGTCAACGCTCAAATACGAAAAGACAAAGTAAAATGATTACCGATCTCTTGAAAAACGATTACTTATCAATTTTGAAACGATTACCGATCTTTTCGAAAAAGGATAGTTATCGTTTACTCAAAAGATAGTTATCGTTTCAGAAAAAGCCGGCGAGCAGTTTTTATGTCGAATGAAAAAACAAAAACTATGTGCAGATAGAAATGCTGCATATTGATTATACTGCGTGCGGTATGGTTTTGTGCATAAAGGGGTAGTTAGTAGTTAGTAGAGGGCTTTTGACAGAAAAGCGGCAGTTGGAGGGAAAGGCGTAAACGTGAGGATTTGATCGGACAGCTTCGTCGTATCACAGAACTACCGACTACTATTCTACCAGCTACTAACTACCTGTTTATGCACAAAACTATACCGCGTGCAGTATAAACAAATGTATCAAATCGCAACAAAAAGTTTTCTCCTGATGATTTACTTGTTTTTTTTAACGATTAAAGGAGCAGGAGCACCTCGGAGGAGGGTCGGAGGAAGGTCGGAGGAAGTCCGAAAGTGTTTTCGGAGAAATTTCAAAATAAATGAACATTTTTCCGGAAATGAAAACCAATTTCTCTTTTCATATCATAAATTCAGGGATTCATCCGTCGTCCATTCGGTTGGGCTTTTTGTTAATTACAACTCCCCTGTCAGTCTCCGTCAATCAAGGGATGAGAAAAGAAATTAGTGGTTAGTGATTAGAGAATAGCGGTTGATAGCTCCGTGGCATGACGAAGCCATCCGATCAAACCCTAACTTTTCATGGTAGATACTTATGCAACACGCTGAAATGCATTCTCTCCTCTCTCCCTCTTCATCGTCCATACTTCCTCTCTCCCGTAATAAGGGAATAAGGGAAATCAACACTTGATCGGATCAAAGCCTTCGCCGTATACACCGCGGACGGAACTTTGCGAAATAAAGGCCTGCTGGTCGATGGACTTGACTAAACGGAAGACCGTCACACTCTCGCGGTTTTTAGCCAGCAATACAATCATCTTTGCCGGCTCCCGGGAATAACCGCCCTGACCATCGAGGATGGTACAGCCACGTCCCAAGTCGCTGATGATACGTTCGGTAATTTCTTCATGCTTCCGCGAAAAGATCAGGAACAGTACCGACTGGTTGTTTGCGTTCACGACACGGTCGAGCACGTAGTTGTTGACGGCCATCTCTACAAACCCGAACATGATTTTCTCAATGTCGTGGAAGATAAAATAGGAGGAGCCGATGACTATAAAGTCGCATAAGAGCAGTGTTCGTCCAATGGAGATGTTCCTGTATTTGTTGACGATGGCGCCTACGATATCCGTTCCGCCGGTGCTGCCATTGGCCGAAAAAATAATGCCCAGTCCTGCGCCACAAAGTGCGCCTCCTATCAAAATGGACATGAACGGTTCATCCCTGATAATTGGCCGGCCGCCCAGCAGCCACTCAAAGAGCATCAGCGAACACGTAAGGGCAACGACCCCAAACACCGTATTCACCATAAAACGAAATCCCAGCAGTTTGTATGCAAGCAACAGCAGGGCAATGTTCACCGCGGCATAGCTCACCGACACCGGAATCTTCGTCAGGAAGAACAGCAGCGAACACACTCCCGTCAATCCGCCCGGGACGATTTCGGAGGGCAGGATAAACCCGTTGAACCCAAACCCGAACAGTAGCGTCCCGATGCCGATAAACACATAGTCGCGGACGGGGTGGTACAGTCTATGGAGCGAATGTTGTTTCATCTTCTATATACATATTAATGAATATCGTGTATGTTACCAGAATCCATCCCGCAGGGATTTTATACTGGTAGTATTAATCATCCATCCCATTGTCCGACCCCGTATGGGTCGTATATCCGGTGCAGATGCATTCTTCTACCCCTGTTTGAACCCTGACGGGTTCTTTCTGTTTGCGTCCATGCGTATGGGCATTATATCCGATATCCATTTTACAAAACCATGTTGATTATCTTGCCGGTCACGACGATGATTTTTCGCGGCGTCCGGCCTTCGAGCCATTTAGCCGAGAGTTCATGCGTCAGCGCCGCCTGTTCCACGCCTTCACGTAGCAGGCCGGCGGGCAGTTCAAGACTGTAACGTACCCGGCCGTTAAAGGAAACGGCATAGGTGACGGTATCTTCTTTCAGATATGCTTCCTCGTGTGCCGGCCACGCAGCATCGCAGACGCTATTGACATTACCCGTCGCATGCCACAGTTCTTCGGCGACATGAGGGGCAAAAGGCGCCAGGAGAATGATAAGCGGCTCCAGTACGGCGCGTTTTGCGCATTTAAGCGCCGTCAATTCGTTCACGCAAATCATAAAGGCGCTGACCGAGGTATTGAACGAGAAATGCTCAATGTCCCAGGATACTTTCTTGATCAGCTTGTGCAGCGACTTGAGTTCGGCAGCCGACGGTTCACCGTCTGTCACCTGCAGGGTGTCTGCCTGGCCGTAGAACAATGCCCAAAGCTTTTTCAGGAAACGGTGTACACCGTCAATGCCGTTCGTGTCCCACGGTTTAGATTGCTCGAGCGGACCGAGGAACATCTCGTACAATCGCAACGTGTCTGCGCCGTACTTTTCTACTATCGTATCCGGATTGACGACGTTGTACATTGACTTGGACATCTTCTCAACCGCCCAACCGCAGACGTATTTCCCGTCTTCCAGGATAAACTCCGCATCCCGATATTCGGGGTTCCAGCGGCGGAAAGCGTTCCTGTCGAGCAGGTCGCCGGAAACGATGTTGACGTCCACGTGCAGCGGCGTCACGTCGTATCGGTCTTTCAGGTTGAAAGAGACAAACGTGTTGGTGCCGTTCACGCGATAGACAAAGTTCGACCGCCCTTGAATCATGCCCTGATTGATGAGCTTGCGGAAGGGTTCGTCTTCGCAGATCAGACCCCTGTCGTGAAGGAACTTGTTCCAGAAACGACTGTAGATAAGGTGGCCGGTGGCGTGTTCTGTTCCGCCAAGGTAGAGGTCTACGTTGCGCCAGTATTGATTGGCTGCGGGTGAGACCAGTTCATCGGGGTTATGCGGATCCATGTAGCGGAGGTAGTAGGCCGATGAGCCGGCGAAACCTGGCATGGTGTTCAGTTCGAGAGGGAAAACGGTACGGCCGTCGATGCGCGAGGTGTCCGTCACCTGCCCGTTCACGCTGTCCCATGCCCACCGGTCGGCACGTCCCAGTGGCGGTTCGCCTGTTTCGGTGGGGAGGAACTTGTCGACTTCCGGCAGTTCCAGCGGCAGTTTGTCAACGGGCAGCGGCTGCGGCAGTCCGCTGGCGTCATAATAGATGGGGAATGGCTCTCCCCAGTATCGCTGACGGCTGAATATGGCGTCGCGCAAACGGTAATTGACCTTGATTCTGCCCAGACCGTTAGCCTCGATGTATTCCCGTGCTGCCTGAATCGCTTCCTTGACGGTCAGGCCGTTCAGGAATCCGGAATTCATCATGATGCCTTCCTTGGCGTCGAAACTATCTTCCGAGATGTCACAGCCTTTAATCAGGGGGATAATGGGGAGGTTGAAGTGCCGGGCAAAGGCGTAATCGCGACTGTCGTGCCCGGGAACGGCCATGATGGCGCCCGTCCCGTAACCGGCCAGGACGTAGTCGCTGATCCAGACAGGGATGGCTTCGTTGGTTACCGGATTGATGGCGTATGAGCCGCTGAAAATACCTGTCACACGACGCTCGGCCATGCGCTCGCGCTCGGTCTTCTTCCTGGTCGCAGATAGGTAGGTGTCGACGGCTGCTTGCTGTTCCGGTGTGACAACGAATGGTACGTATTCCGACTCGGGAGCCAAAACCATGAAGGTGACTCCGAAAATGGTGTCGGCGCGAGTTGTAAAGACGGTAATGTACCTCTCCCCTGACCCCTCTCCACAGGAGAGGGGAATACTCTGTCCGTGCGATGTGTTTGCGTGGGATAAGGTTTTTTCCCGGCGAGAAGGACAGGAGTCTATGTATTGTGTGATCTTTTCAGCGACAAGGTAGGGATCGGCGAAGACTTCCTCGTTCGTGAAACGGATGACGGAAAAGCCGTTCTCGTTAAGGATACGAGTCCGCAGGGCATCGTTTTCCCCGGCCTCTTCCGTTTGATGGACGCCGCCATCTATCTCAATGATGACTTGCTTCTCCAGGTTGATAAAATCGGCAATGTAACCGTCAACGATATGCTGTCTTCTGATTTTATATCCCGTCTTACCCGCCCGGAGAATCCCCCACAGCTGCTTTTCCGCCTCCGTCTGGTGCGTACGTAATTCCTTCGCTCTATTTATTAACAAATGCCAGTTCTTATGATTAGTCGTTTCCCGGTACCATCCTCTCGGATTTCCGGTACCATTCTGTTCCGCTTCGTCACGGCACTCCTTTTCAGACGCCGTCCCCGCCGCACAACATTTGCCCGTCCCTCCGTCCTGTTCCGTTTCGTCACGGCGCTCTCCCCTCCCTTGTGGGGAGGGGCCGGGGGAGAGGTAAAACCTGATTTCCGCTCCTTCGCTTCGACCGATCCAGTTGCGTTGCATTTCCTTGAGAGATTCCGTCCAGTCGACAGTTTCCAGGCCGTCGAGAAGTCGCTGGGCGTAGGCCGACACACGCAGGCACCATTGTCGCATGACCTTCTGTTCCACCGGATAGCCGCCACGTTCGGAAACACCGTTCACGACCTCGTCGTTGGCCAGCACCGTACCCAACGCCGGGCACCAGTTCACCACCGTGTCACCCAGATAAGCAAGGCGATAATCCATCAGGACTTCCTGCCGCTGTACCTCGTTCATGGCATTCCATGCCTCCGCCGTAAAAGAATAATTACCGCCGGAAGCTACGTTCAGCCCCTGCGTACCCACAGCCTCGAAACCGCGAATCAGTTCGGAAATCGGCAATGCCCTGTTTTCGTCATAACAGTAGAAACTGTTGAACATCTGCACAAAAGCCCATTGCGTCCAGTGGTAGTATGCGGGGTCGCATGTCTGTACCTCGCGACTCCAGTCGAAAGAGAACCCGATTTTATTTAACTGTTCGCGATAGCGTTCGATATTGCTCCGGGTCGTGACGTAGGGATGCTGTCCTGTCTGGATGGCATACTGTTCGGCCGGGAGACCGTAGGCGTCGTAACCCATCGGATGGAGTACATTGAAGCCTTTCAGCCGCTTGTAACGCGCAAAAATATCCGAAGCAATATACCCGAGAGGATGTCCGACGTGCAATCCGGCTCCCGAAGGATAAGGAAACATGTCCAATACGTAGTATTTGGGCTTACTCTCGTCCTCCCCGACGCGGTACACTTCCTTTTCCCGCCACCATTGCTGCCATTTCTTTTCAATATCCCTGAAATTGTACTCCATCATGATTTGTTCTATCGTAAAAAAACGGTGCAAAGGTAATAAAGATTCAAGGATGCGAGGATGTAAAGATGCAAAATTTAGCTGTTCACCCTTCCTTCCGGGCACAGGTTGGGAGATAGGAGATGAAGTATGAGGAAGAAGCTCGTCCGAACGGGGATATCGCACCAAAACCTGCGGTCAATTTCGAGCAAAATGTAGGCGACATTTGAGACGACGAAGTCGACTTTATTCGATCTGATTCGACCTGAAATCGACAGCAAATGAACTGTTTTTGCCAGCAAACGGATGGCTGTCGACAGCAGGCGGGTGGCTGCCAATTCTGTGTGATTTTTTATAATGCGAATTAAGGATAGAAGAGATACGAAAAAAACAGCCGTAAAACGATAAAAAAGTTCTGTATTTATTTGGATATATCAGTGAAGATTATCAGCTTATATACATATTAATCAAAACAAATTACGCTAAAGATGACTCTCGCGGATAATATGAAAAAGTTAGTGAAAATATACTGTTACGTATGCGAACAGCGGGAAGAAAAATTACAATACGGCTGCCAGCGGTTCAGCAACAATAACCGTCTTGCATGTACAGATCAGGAAGCGGTCAGCATTTACCTGTATTGCATGAGTGTGGAACGTCGTTTCCGGGTGAAGGACATATACGAATTTGCAAGTGTATATCTTCGCTCATGATTTTCCCGCCTGCCTTCTTATGTGCATATGTAAACAGAATGAACCGCCTGAACGAAGCCTTCAAGATACTGGCAGATTCTGTTTTGAGGCACTTGTAGCCCGAAGCCTGCGATACGGGGATTACGCTTGTGGATTCGATGCCGGTAATTACCAGTTCGGGAAAACGCAGGCTCAAGGTAGCAAGAGAAATAGTAGCCAAAGGCTACTGTTCGACCAAAGACATATATCTCATGTTACGCACTTCTTATAAAAAGTTATCAATTTTGCAAGATGAAAAAAAGAAATGGATTTATACAGTGATTACCTGTTAAGCAGTTTTGGGCAGGTAACAGCAACAGGATTGTCGAGTTTGTTGGAAGGAGCCGTCTCCCATGGCAAAATAACGCGGATGTTGTCGGGGAACAGCTGTAATTCAAAGGACTTATGGCAGGAGGTAAAACTGCTGATGCGGAAATATGAGAGTGGAGCCGCCTGTCTAATCTTCGATGACACCATTGTAAGCAAACCCTATACGGATGAAAACGGGTTGATCAGTTGGAACTGGGATCACAGCAAAGATCGTAATAAAAAGGATATCAATTTATTGACGGCCTTTTACCACACACAATTATCCGGAGCGGTTGAAGCATTGCGCGTTCCGGTATCCTTTGAGTGTGTAAAAAAGACCGTCCGGTTCTGCGACTTACAAACCCGGAAGGAAAAACGCCAAAGTCCGGTAACCCAAAATGAGATGATGCATTCCATGCTGCAACAGGCAGTCGAAAAGCAATATCTTAAATTCCGTTATGTTTTGGCAGACAGCTGGTTTTCATCCTCAGATAATCTGCTTTTCATAACCGGTTTGAAGAAGTATTTTGTGATGGATATGAAAAGTAACTGTTTATGCATGTTTTCTGCGCAAGACAGGAATAGAGGCCGGTGGACAAATATGGACAAATTGCCGCGACAGGCGGAACAGCCCGTTAAAGTTTGGATAAAAGATCTGGCCATAGAGGTTCTTTTATGCACATTCGTCTTTAGAAACAGGGACTTTAATTCGTTCTTTCAGCTGATCAGACCCCAGTTCATCTTTTGGCCAAAAAGCGTGTGCAGGCGTTCGCGGAGGAGCTGATTCCGGGGCAATTCCAGCTGAGGGTCTTCGTTCAATACCTGTTCGGCAAGATCGCGGGCAAACTGAAGTATCCGGCCGTCGGTCGTCAGGCTGGCGATTTTCAGAGACAACCCGATACCGCTCTGCTGCGTCCCTTCCAGGTCTCCGTGACCACGCATACGCATATCTGCTTCCGCAATTTCAAAGCCATCATTGCTGTGTACCATAATATCCAACCTTTTACGCATCTCGTTGCTCAGCTTCGGCGAGGTGACCAGCACGCAGAACGACTGATCGGCGCCCCGTCCGACACGTCCCCGTAACTGGTGCAACTGAGACAGTCCGAAGCGTTCGGCGCTCTCAATCACCATCACCGATGCATTCGGCACGTTTACACCCACTTCGATCACCGTCGTCGCCACCAGAATCTGCGCCTCGCCGGAGACAAACCGCTGCATCGCAGCCTCCTTTTCCTTCGGTTTCATTCGACCGTGTACCATGCAGACCGTATATTCCGGAAACACTTCGCAGAAGACGTTGAAGCCTTCTTCCAGATTCTTGTAATCCATCGTTTCACTTTCTTCGATCAGGGGGTAAACGACGTAGACTTGCCGTCCTTTCCGAATTTCGCTACGCAAGAAGGCGTATAGTTCAGCCTTCTTGCTGTCGAGGCGATGCACGGTTTTGACCGGTTTACGGCTGGGTGGCAGTTCGTCGATCACCGAAACGTCCAGGTCACCGTAGAGCGTCATGGCCAGCGTGCGCGGGATCGGCGTGGCTGACATGATCAGCACATGCGGCGGTGCCGGACTTTTCACCCACAGCCTCGAACGCTGCGCTACGCCAAAACGGTGCTGTTCGTCGATCACCGCCAGCCCCAGCGATGCAAATACGACCGTGTCCTCAATCAGGGCATGTGTTCCGACCACTATCTGCACCTCCCCGTTGGCCACGGCCGGCAGTATTCCGTTCCGGTCTTTCTTTTTCGTAGAACCGGTCAGCAGGGCGACATGAACGGGCATGTCTTGCAGGAAATCCTTCAGCGTTTGACAGTGTTGTTGCGCCAGAATCTCGGTCGGCGCCATCAGGCATGCCTGGTAGTGATTGTCGACGGCCAGCAGCATAGCCATCAGGGCGACGAGCGTCTTGCCGCTGCCCACGTCGCCCTGTAACAGGCGGTTCATCTGCCGTCCGCTGCCCATGTCGGCACGCATCTCGCGAATCACCCGCTTCTGCGCATTCGTCAATTCAAACGGCAGGTATTTCTCATAAAAGGTATGAAACCGTTCGCCGACTATGCCGAAAATATGCCCTCTCAACGCCTGTTGCCGGCTACGTGCCGAGCGGAGGATATGTAACTGAATAAAAAACAGTTCGTCGAACTTCAGGCGCTGTTGCGCCTTGTGGAGACTGTCCGTCGATTCCGGGAAATGGATATTGCGCATCGCCTCCGACAGGGAAACCAGGCGGGTTTGTGCCCATACGTGTGGCGGGAGCGTCTCCGGTATCTGCCAGTTCAGGCCTGAGAGTAGCGTGTGCTGGAAGTGCTGAATGGCACGGGAATGCAGGAACGCTTTTTTCATTCGCTCCGTAGTGTTGTAGAAAGGCATCAGGCCATTGGCCACCTGCTGCACGTCTTCCGGCAAGTCAATGTCCGGATGCACCAGGTTGCAGCCTTTCCCGAACGCCGTCGGTTTTCCGAAAACAACGTATTCCCGGCCTGTCTTATATTTTTCTGTGATGTACTTCAATCCCTTGAACCAGACCAAATCAATCACCCCGCTCCCATCTGTGAATTTGGCAATCAGCCGTTTCGATTTCATTTCGCCGACCGTCTCGAACAGCAGGATATGACCCTTCAACTGGATGTAAGGCATCTCGCTGTTCACCTCACTCACCCTGTAAAAACGGCTACGGTCAACGTATCTGTACGGGAAATAATACAGAAGATCTTCACAGGAAGCGATGTTTGCTTCCTGCGTCAGCACGGCTGCTTTCTTCGGGCCGACGCCCGGCAGGTACATGACGGGTTGGAGATAGAGGTTCGAAGTCAGTGTGCCAGCCATTTTTCAGCGATAAGCAAGTCTGTCGGAGTCGTGATCTTGATATTTTCCGGATTGCCGGGCACCAGATGGATGCTTCTTCCGGCGGCCTCCACCACCGACGCATCGTCGGTGAACAGAGGCGAGTAGGGCTGCCGGTAAGCCTCCGCCAGCCAGTCGTGCCGGAACACCTGCGGCGTTTGTACCAGGCGATAGCGTGTGCGGTCGACCGCTCGGCTGCGTTCTCCGTCACATTCGCGTAGCGACTCGGTAACCGGAACAACCGGCAATGCCGCGCCATGTTGTGCCGCTCCGCGAAAACAGGCTTCGATGACTTCGGACGTGACAAACGGACGTACGCCGTCGTGTACCCCTGTCCAGTCGCCGTCATCCACCGCCGCCAGCGCGTTACGCACGGAATGAAACCGTGTTTCGCCTCCCGTCACAATCTGGTGCGGCACGTGCCAGTTCAATTCCCGACACAGCATCTCCCAGTACGCTCGGTGCGTTTCGGGAAGCACCAGCGTCAGTCGCGCCTTCCCGTCCCAACGGGAAAAGACCTCCAGCGTGTGCATCAGCAACGGTTTACCGCGGAACGGCAGGAACTGTTTCGGTAAATCACCCCCCATCCGCAAACCCTGTCCCCCGGCCACAAGGATGACCGCTCGCTTCACGGCATGCCCTCCAGCATCTTTTTCAAATCCCCGTCGACCTCGAACAGTTTTTCCCTGCAGCTATTGATGAGCCGGCTGGCCTCTTTCACTTTTTCAAACAGGATGTCCACATTCAGCACATCCTGTTTTATTTCTGCCACAATTGTCAGAAGTCGCTGTACGGATTCGGCATAAGTCATTTCCTTTTCCATTGCAATGATTTTCTGCAAAGGTATGAAGTTTCGTCAAATAAGTAAATGCTCATAATTAGTTTTCTATACTGCGCGCGGTACAGTTTTGTGCATTGCCCGTCAGCATAGAAAAGGGCATCCGCCCACACGCCTTTTTCCCCGTCGGCTAAAGCCCAATGTCATCAAGTTAAGCGCTAAAAGGC
>JAITAY010000281.1 GCA_031283915.1 Tannerella sp. | reverse complement strand
GCAGGCAGTTGAAAGGCAGCGGACGAAACCAGGAAGCGGCCATCACGAACGCGATTTCGCAGATTCCTGTTTCCGACGATACGTTTTCTTCTTTTATTGAAGAGGGCAAGCAGAAAATCATACGGTATTACGAAACAAACTGTGACGATATTGTAAAGAAGGCAGATGCCTGTATAAAAATGCAGCAATATGCACAGGCGCTGGGATTGCTGATGTCTGTCCCCGAAGAAATTTCGGCCTGCTACGACAAGATTTTGAACAAATCTGTAGATACGTACAAAGCCTATCAGAAGCAGGTTTGCTCGGAAAATCTCATGCAGGCCAAAACCCTGTCGGCAGCGATGGATTACGAAGGAGCATTGAATACTCTGGCCGGAGTCGACCCTTCGACGGAGTGTTTCAAAGAAGCACTGGCACTGGTAAAGTCCATTGAAAACAAGGTGAGTGCGGAAGACAAAAAGCGTTGGGACTTTCAGATGAAACAATACAATGGTGCCGTCAGTCTGGAAAAACAGCGAATCAACGCCATCAAAGAAATCGCCGTTTCCTACTATAAAAGTCAACCTAAAAGCGTGAATTACAATTTTATCAGAGTAAAGTAACAAACAGGGGAGGGGATAATAGCAATAAGGAATTGTCACCAAAAGAGAGGATTGAGGTTCTCCAGGGTGCAATTAACTACTGCCATGTCAACGCTTGGTCGTCACTGCAAGGGCGCAGCCCGAAGCAATCCAAAGTATTTGAATTGAAAATTGACGCAGTCAAATGTACCCGTATCAAGGCATGTACCCTCTACGCAAGGCATCTATTCCGGCAGTCTTTATTCGAGCAGTTTGTAATTTTTCTGTGCGGTATGGCTGGAGCAGGCGTTGAAATGCCACCATTCGCTGGTGATGGTGGTGAAGCCGGCTTGACGCATGACACGGCGCAATAACCGGCGGTTTTCGCAGTCTTCGCGGCTGATCCGGCCGGCTTGTAACAGGGCATCTTCCCTGTCTGTGTTTGCCTCTACCCCGAAGTAGTCAAAGAGCGTGCCCATGGGGAGAGGACGGCCGGCGTCGTCTAAAATCGTGACATCAACGGCCATTCCGTAGTTGTGACGTCCGTTTTTCTTTTGAGGATTAGAGACGTAATAAGCCCGCGGCGTGCCGCGCACCTGCTCCCACATCAGCCGCTGGACGGCCATCGGACGCGCCGCATCATAGACAAGCAGCGTATAGCCCGGATGTTGCTTCCGCAGATACTGCTGCGCCCTGACCAGCATCCTTGCCGCGTCGGGATGCAACCATGCCCCGGTAGCGCCCTGATACACGGCCTTACTCATGAAATTGACCGGCGTGGCATAGGCCAGACGTATCTGGATGGTCGAGTCGAGCGTCCGGACATCCACCATTCCATTTTCCTGCATCCACTTGTCCCAGTCTTCCGCGTGACTGCTCAGAGAAAGAAACAGGCACAGGCACATGAGCCGATAGGGTAACAAACCGCGATTGCGTATCACCGTCAATTTCCTTAAGATTTCCCTAACTGATTACGACCTGTCTCACTGCCGCGACCGGCCGTTTGAGGAAAAGAGACGCCATCTCCGAAAATTTGGCTACGGATTCGGTCGTCAAAAAATGGCAGCTCCCTCCCTTGGTCAGCCGTCCGTCGATCTCCGGATGACGGAACAGATAATCTTTCAACCGATCTGCTACCTGTTCTCCCTGCGGAAAGATCGTAATTGTACGGGGCAGAAACTGTTTGATTTTATCCGTCAAGAGCGGATAATGCGTGCAGCCCAGCAGAATCGTGTCGATTTGCGGATCCCGCGCCAGCAGCCGGTCGATGTGCTGTTTCACGAAGTAGTCGGCGCCGGGGGAATTGTATTCATTGTTTTCGACCAGGGGCACCCACATCGGACAGGCTTCACTCACAAGGGTGACATGCGGGAATAACTTGGCGATTTCCAGCGTATACGACTGGGAAACGATGGTACCCGGCGTTCCGAAAATGCCGATGTGTTTGGTTCGGCTAAGGTGGTCTACGATTTCGGCGGTGGGGCGTATGATGCCCAACACCCGCCGCGCAGGGTCGATGCGGGGCAGATCACGTTGCTGAATGGTTCGCAACGCTTTGGCCGAAGCCGTATTACAGGCCAGAATGACCAGCGGGCAACCGGCATTGAAAAGGTACTGTACGGACTGGCGCGTAAAGCGGTAAACCACATCAAACGATCGTGTCCCGTAGGGCGTCCGGGCATTGTCGCCCAGATACAGGTAATCGTACTGCGGCAGCCATTCGCGTATCTTTTCAAGAATGGTCAACCCGCCGTAGCCTGAATCAAAAATCCCAATAGGTATGCTTTTACACATCTGTTTCTGTCCCAAAAAAAAG
This sequence comes from Tannerella sp., assembly GCA_031283915.1. Lineage (GTDB taxonomy): Bacteria > Bacteroidota > Bacteroidia > Bacteroidales > Tannerellaceae > Tannerella. The sequence continues at coordinate 1,227 of JAITAY010000281.1, read as the reverse complement.
ATGCCTTCTCCCTGCGGGAGAGACATCCACTTTCATGCTAAATCAAGTTTTGCGTTAAATGCCGGGCCTTCCATCCGCCGGAACGCTCCCGTTACTTCAGTCCCAGTTTGGCTCTTACGAAGGGTGTGGCGTCCACGGCTGCACTTCCGACATATAGTAACGCCTGCGGACTGATGATGACGGTATATCCCTTTTCGTCACCTACCGCCTTGATGGCGTTCTGTATTTTTTCCCGAATCGGGGCGTACAGTTCTTCCGCCTGCCTTTCCATGTCCTGACGGGCACTGGGTACATAGTTCTGAATCCGGGTTTCCAGGTCCTGGATTTCCTGCTGGCGGCGCAGTTTGATGTTTTCCGTCAGTGAATCCTGTTGTGCCATATAATCGGCATATTTCTTCTGATGGTCATCCGTCATAATCTTCAAATCCCGCTCATATTGTTCATTTAACGTGGCCAGTTTGGTTTCTACGTCCGATACTTCCGGCATCACATTAAAAATTTCCGCATGATTTACAATTGCAATTTTTATCTCCTGTGCACAAATCCCCAGCGGGAGCAGTGCAACACATAGAACGATTAATTTTCTCATTTTAGCTGTCATATTTCAATTTGTTATTTATTTATCCGATCACTTTTATGTTTCTCAAACGATTTGCGTGCAAATGTACGCATTTATTTTGAATATCCTAATTTCACGAGTACTTCATTGCTGATGTCAATCTTGGGCGACGCGAAAATCAGGCTCATGGCCGATGCACGGTCGACAACGGCCTGAAAACCCTTGTCTTCGGCTATTTCCTTCACAGCCTCGTAAATCTCGTCCTGAATCGGCTTCATCAAACTCGTCCGCTTCTGGTACAACTCACCTTCCGCCCCGAAGTATTTACGTTTCAAATCCTGCGCTTCCTGCTCTTTCTTGACAATTTCTTCCTCGCGTTTGCTTTTCATTTCTGCCGAAAGAAATACCAGATCACTTTGGTAGCTCTTATACATGTTCTGCGCTTCCTGTTGAAGCGCTTCCACTTCGTTTTGCCACTTCTTCGAGAGTTGTGACAGCTGTTCGTTTGTCATCTCATACTGCGGAATATTTTTCAGAATATATTCCATATCAATCAGCGCAAATTTTTGCGCCGTGGCTGCCAGTGAAAACAACGCCAGCAGGGCTGTTAATAAAATACTTTTCCGTTTCATAAGTCATTCTTTTTTATGGTTTCGTATCTTGAGGTG
>JAITAY010000210.1 GCA_031283915.1 Tannerella sp. | reverse complement strand
CTGTTTCTTCAAGTCATGAATCGCTCTCCTTGCCGGGTTTGACGAAGGGCAAAACGTTTGTTGACTATCGCAGTAAATTCGTGATTTTTAAGTCCCCAGTCGGGTGCGATCAGGAGTTCCCGGGGCGACTGGGAGACAAACCGGTCGACGGCAATGTCCGGACGCAATCGCTCCAGAAAGTCAATGACCAGGTCTGCGTATGCTTCGACGCCGTACAGCTGGAAACGTTCGGGATGCTCCCGGAACTCTTTTTCCATAGCCGTGTGACGGATGATTTGCAATTGGTGCAGCTTGATGGCCGTCAGCGGTAAAGCGGAAATCAAGCCGGCCTGCCGCAGTAATTGTTCCCGCTCTTCGCCCGGCAGTCCCAGTATCAGATGTGCGCCGGTGAGTATGCCTCTTTCATGTGTACGCCGGACGGCGTCAACCGAATCCTGCCACGTATGACCACGGCGGATGCGTCGCAAGGTGAGGTCGGAGGCGCTTTCCAGACCATATTCGATGAAAACGAACGCTTTTTCGGACAGCTTGCCCAGGTAGTCCAGCAACACATCCGGCACACAGTCCGGTCGCGTGCCGAGAATCAATCCGACAACACCCGGAAAAGCCAGCGCTTCTTCGTATTTCTGCCGCAGGGTTTCTATCGACGCATAGGTGTTGGTGTAAGCCTGGAAGTAAGCAATGTATTTCATCTCCGGATATTTTCGGGCAAAGAAACGGACGCCTTCCTCCAACTGAGCAGAAATACTTTGTCCGGCCGTCCGGCAATAACCGGGATTGAAAGTGGCGTTATTGCAGTACGTACATCCGCCGATACCCTTGGAGCCATCGCGGTTAGGACACGTAAACCCTGCATTGACAGAGATTTTTTGCACTTTGAACGAAAATCGCCTTTTCAGAAAGTCACTAAACTCATAATAAGGTTTCAACATGGAACCGGTCGTTTTTGTATGAAACAGGCGGTAATTATACTAAAAATCGTAGCTGTTCAGCCGGGTGTGCCTCCGTGTTTTAATCCAAAGGGTCGTAAAAATCCGTAAACTGTTCCAGGTCGCGGCGTTCTTTTTTAGTCGGGCGTCCCAAACCACGGGCGCGGTCTACGAAACCGGAGATTTTATTTATTTCCAGCAGTTCGTACTGTTCCGCAGGAGTGACGTTTTCCAGGTATTGAGGCACCTGTTTGGCTCCCATACGGCTCTCGGTCAGCGCCAGCACCTTGAACGAATACGTAACGGGCGGCTTGCGAATCTGCAACACGTCGCCCGCTTTAATCATCCGCGAGGGTTTCACGCTGACCCCGCCAATTGATACGCGGTTTTTTTTGCAGGCTTCCGCCGCTATCGTCCGTGTTTTAAATATGCGCGTCGCCCACATCCATTTATCAATACGTACTTCGTTCATCTGTGCCGTAAATTTGTGGATTTATTTGTGATTGAACTGATTCATCGTTATATCCGCACCGGCCAGACAGAAGCATTTTATCATTTCGGCGGCCTGTTTGACCCGTTCGGGCAACTGTTCCAGTTCTTCAGACGTAAACGGACTCAACACGTAATCAATCTGTCTGCCGCGCGAAAAATTACTTCCGATACCGAAGCGCAGGCGACAGTAGCCGGATGTTTCCAGCAATTCTTCGAGGTTGCGCAGGCCGTTATGCCCTGCATGACTGCCTTTCGGCTTCAGGCGCAACGAACCGAACGGCAATGAAAGGTCGTCCACTACAATCAGCAACTGTTCGAGGGAAATATGCTCCTTTTGCAGCCAGTAGCGTACGGCATGGCCGCTCAGGTTCATAAACGTGTTCGGCTTCAAAAGAATCAATTCCGTATTTTTTACCCTTAGCCGGGCAACGGCGCCATAGCGTTCTTCCGTGAAGTTCACACCGGCTTCTTCTGCCAGCGCATTGACCACACGGAAACCGATATTATGGCGTGTACCTCCGTATTCCGGCCCGATATTTCCCAGCCCTGCAATCAAATATTTCATAGCACACGTATTCCCGTATCTTTCATTTCCGGACAGAGGATTAAAAGAAAGAGGACAAGTCTTACGACCGATCCTCCTTCCAACTTTCGTATTCAAAAAAAATGCTATAAAATATTGTATCAGGATGCTGCGGAGGCGCTTTCCTGACCGCGGGCAGCGCGAGTCAGTTTTACAGCGCATACAACAGCGTTCTTTGCATTGACCAGTTCCAGATCGGGATAACTCAAATCACTTACCTTAATTACTTTACCCAGACCTAACGTATCTACATTCACAGTCAGTTTCTCCGGAATCCGGCTATACAGCGCCCTGACGCGCAACTTGCGTATTTCCAGATTCAACTTGCCACCGGCCTTTACGCCTTCGGCATGACCTTCCAGAATGACCGGCACGGCCATGATAATCGGTTTGTCTTCAAAGACCTCCAGAAAATCAATATGCAAAATGGCATCTGTTACCGGATGAAACTGTATGTCCTTTATAATGGCCTTCACGGTTTTGCTTGCCTTGACCGTCAGTTCCACCAAATAAATGCTCGGCGTGTAAATCAGATTTCGCACATTCTCGTTCGTCACAACAAGGTCTGTGACAATGATGCCCTTGCCGTTTTCGATTTCCACTATTTTCTCGCCCGGGTTCAATGTCCCTTCATACGGGAGCGCGATTGGCGCCTGTCCATACAGAATAGCCGGAATTAAACCTTCCTTGCGAATGGCTTTGGCAGCCTTCTTTCCTGCAGCTTCCCTCGAAGCCGCTTCCAATTGAAATGTATTCATTTTCTTTTATATAGGTGTTACTCAAAATTAGTTTCGCTTCCTAATTTCCCATCACACGGCGACAGGTTTCTAAAAGCGGCGCAAAGATAGAAAAATATCTCTTGCGGAGTTCATTTCCGATCGGAATATTCAAAGTAATTTGCGATGGTTGCGCATTATTAACGGACATGGAGCATTTGGGTATTGCACTGCGGTAGGGATTTGTGCATGACGATTGCAGGTAGTTGGCAGTAGAGTGGTTGTTTTGGAGACTTCCGCTGCTACTGTTCATCGGCCGTTTACTTTATCCACCACAATGAACCGCCTACTATTCTCCTGTGTAACAACATTGCAAAAAACTTATATACAATCCATTTTATTTTCGTGTAATGAAGGGCTTTTTGATCCCGTTATTTTGGGCGAGCTGTAAGCTTTTATGGGGGACTCCTGTGTAACAGCATTGTAAAAAGTTTATATACAATCAATTTATCAGGAGAGTACTCGAAACTCCCGG
>JAITAY010000202.1 GCA_031283915.1 Tannerella sp. | reverse complement strand
TTGCCCCGCAGGAGATGCAGCGGCAGTAACCGTTCGCATCGGACTCCAGCAGGCGGATGTACTCTGAGAATATCCGGTCTAACTTCGCCTTCAATCCCCGCGGGCGCAGGGCTTTTTTAGTTGTCTTTCTTATCATATCTCTCCACTTTCCTGTAATTTAATCCGCCTCAAGCAGACCCTTTTCGTATTCGTCCACAAACAGTTTCCCTGTCGGTAAATTGTAAATTTTCATGTCGTTTATATTATTCCTTTTCTTCTTTTTCAAAAAGTTATGCTATTGATGTCTGTATGGCCATTTTCAGGCTCATATTTGCGGGTGTCCAGTCGAATTTATTCAGCATCCATCGCCTGTAATCCGAAGGAAGGTTACTTATCTTTTCGCCTTTGTACTTGCCGAACGGCATTATTTTAACCGGTTTTACCTCTTTTTGGACGGCTTTCGACAGCTTCTCCTTGAGGTTATCGCGGGTAATCGCGCCCAATTCGTGAATGGGAATACCTGATAAGAGCTTTTCGCCTGTGCCGTACATGCGCCAAAGACCGTCCTTCTCAAAAACAATGTCTTCCACCCGCCCAAAACGTTCAACATTGCCGGACAGGTCAATGATGAGCGCATCCTTTTTATCGGGGTCTATACGGGTTGCTCGACCGATCACTTGATAATAAAGGGCGATGGAGGCGGTCGAAATGCCCAAAATAATACAGTCTATTCCTGTGTAATCGAAGCCCGTCGAAAGGACGCGAACATTGAATATTACACGGATTTTTCCGCCCCGGAAGTCGTTTATTACTTTTTCCCTTTCATCCTTTTTCATGTCGCCGTAGATAGCGGCGGAGTCGGGATACTGCCCGGCCAAATCAACGGCTTCCCGAACCGAAGGGACAAAGACAAGGATGTGCCGGCGGTCCCTGTTCTCATCCAGTTTCCGTTTGATTTGCTCATGGATGTTGTTTGAGCGGAATGCCCGCTCTACGCTTTCTTCGGTGTACTCGGATTTCGATGAATTGTATATCAACAGCGAGCCGTCAAAACCGGAAACCCTGTATTCGAGTTTGCTCCAGAAGCCGAGTGCTACCATTTCCTGTACTTGTCCAACATGGATAATATCCTTGAAAAAGTTACCCTTCCCGGAGCGGCTTGTAAGCATTTGTAATTTTGAAAACCGGTTGCCTTCCCGGTCTGTATTCTGCTGCAACTTTATCGGCGTGGCGGTTATACCCAGCACGTGGGTAATGCCGCTTTCGGAAAGGAAAGTACCCAACATACTGTCTGCTTCGCGCGGATACAGGTGGGCTTCGTCAATGAGCATCTTGGTAAATCCGAGTTGCTTAAAAAGCTTTCCCAAGTTCTTGATGCTTCCAATCGTGGCGTAAGTAATTTTGTTAATCTCCTTGCGTCCGAAGCTGGCCGAATAAATACCGGCCTGCACCTGCAAATCATCGCCGCAAAGGGTGAGGTATTTTTGATGATTTTGGAGCAATAGTTCTTTACTCGGCTATAAGACAAGCAATTTACCTTCGATTTCCTTTGCCGTGAACGCCGTGAGGATGGATTTTCCCCATGCCGTGGGCAGCACAATCAGCGAAGGGACGGACTTCTTTGCGTTAAAGAAGTCTATCGCCTTCCTGATGGGTTCGTTTTGGTTTTTGCGCAGTGTAATCATACCAAATACCTTCCTTTCGGGCGTTTATAAGTAGGCGTATTGTAGAAATCAAACGTTTCTTTATCTGTCGCGTACATCCAATGACCGTTCGGGGAAAACTGTTCGCCCTTTTGTATTTTTTCTACATATCCTTTATCAAAACGGATATTGTTGATTTCGTATGATTTTATACAAATAGCGTTCATATCTCCTCGTTTGAATAGTAACTTACATTTTCATCGGGTATGAAAACACCTTAGATTTGCATTTTGAAAAAAGCGCCGGAATATATAATTTTGCGATGATAAAAAAATATAGGGATGCATCCTTAACAGGATGCAATAGAGGGTTATACCGGTTCATCTACCGGGCGATGCATCCCTGGCGGGATGCCGGAAACAAAATCTTAACTTGATGACATTGAGTTAAAACGGACGGCAATGTGGGGGGGGATTGGGCTAAAGCCCTGCGGAGGCGCTGTTGCACTTTTTTTTTCTAACCACTAACCACCTCTTTATGCATAAAACAATACCGCGTGCAGTATAACTACCAGCTACTAACTACCTGTTTTTGCACAAAACTATCCCGCGTGCAATACAAATACAAACAGGTAAGCGTGTATTACAGCGCTTCGCAAGGCAGGCCGAAGGTGGCCGCTACGGCCGGATGCGTCACCTTTCCGTCTGCGACGTTTACACCCTTCCTGAGACCCGGGTCGGCTTCGCAGGCTGCTCTCCAGCCCCGGTCGGCCAACTGGGTGGCGTATGACAGTGTTGCGTTGGTCAGCGCAAGCGTGGAGGTCTGCGCCACCGCGCCCGGTATGTTAGCCACACAGTAGTGAATGATGCCGTCGATTTCGTAGACCGGGTCGGTGTGCGTCGTCGGGCGGGAAGTCTCGAAGCATCCGCCCTGGTCGATGGCCACATCCACCAGCACGCTGCCCCTGCGGAGCAGCTTCAGCATTTCACGCGTGATCAGGTGAGGCGTTTTGGCTCCGGCTATCAATACGGCGCCAATGACCAGATCGGTACCGGGTAGTTCGGCCTCGATGTGATGAGGCGATGAATACAGCGTATTTACGTTGGCCGGCAAGACTTCGGACAGGTAGCGCAGACGCGGTAACGAAGTATCGGCGATCGTCACGTCGGCGCCGTATCCGGCCGCTACAACCGCGGCGTTGTAACCCACCACGCCGCCACCCAGAACCAGTACCCTGGCCGGCTTCACGCCGGGTACGCCCCCCAGCAGGATTCCTTTCCCGCCCTGCGGCTTCTCGAGGAAACGGGCGCCTTCCTGTATCGACATGCGGCCGGCTACTTCACTCATCGGAATCAGCAGCGGCAACTGGTGTTCCCGGTTTTCAACCGTTTCATAGGCAATGCACGTCGCACCGCTTTGCAGCATCGCGTTCAGCAGGTGTTCCTCCGAAGCGAAATGGAAATAGGTGAAGAGAAGCTGCCCCCTGCGTACCAGCGGATATTCTTCTTTTACAGGCTCCTTCACCTTGATAATCATTTCCGCTTTCGCGTATACGTCTCCGATGGACGGCAGTATCCATGCGCCGGCCGCTTCATATTCGGCGTCCGGGAAACCGCTGTTTTCTCCCGCCGCGTGCTGCACATACAGCCGGTGACCCCTCTTGACCAGTTCCCCGGCTCCGCCCGGCGTCAACGCCACCCGGTTTTCATTATCCTTGATTTCTTTTGGTAATCCGATGATCATCTGTTTCTATTTTATTTGTGAAATTGATTATTGTATTTGCCGGTCTATCTGTTCCAATACGGGGATAACGTCCCAGATGCCGTCACAGACGTAGTGAGCGCCGGCGGCACGGAGCTTGTCGGCGGCACGGTCGGCCATCGTCTGCCGTTCGGCTTTCGGGAGGCGTTCCAGTTCGTCGCGGGAGAGTCCCGCTTCATTACCCGAGAGCGTAAAACCCACGCACCACATGCCGGCATTGAGACCTTCACCCATATCGGCCACCGTGTCGCCCAGTTTCACCATCTTCGAAGCCGGATAGACGTTCATCCGCTTCATGTTTTCAAACACCATGAAAGGCGCCGGACGTCCGGCGGGCACTTCGTCGGACGACACAATGCAGTCGGGGGTGAATCCCCTGGCCGCTACCGCGTCAACGATGTTCTTCATCATGGAAGCGACGTATCCCGTCGAGCTGCCGAACTTGATTCCGTTCCCGCGGCACCATTGCAGGAGTTCCAATGTGCCGGGGATAAGGTCGTTGTGATGGACGACGGTTTCAGCCAGCTGCGGTTCCAGCCGGCTGTACAGGAAGTCGATGTCGGCTTCGTCCGGCGCCTTGCCGAACCGGGCTTCCCACCGGGCGGCAATGGCCGGTTCGCGTATCAGCGCTTCGATATGGTTCTTCTTCGCCAGTCCCATGGGTTTGCGCGCTTCGGCCAGACTGACGGTGATACCCTGCTGAGCGAAGACGTCGACAAACACTTTGACCGGCGCCATGCAACCGAAATCAACGGTCGTTCCCGCCCAGTCGCATATAATTGCTTTGATATGCTTCATATTCTATTCGTTTTTTAGGATGAATTATTCGTTTTTCCAGTACATGGATGCTTCGACGGCGACGAGCAGCTGCCTCATGTCTTCCGGGAAAATGTCGCCGATATTGCCAATCCGGAACGTCTCGGCCTCCGTCAGTTTGCCGGGGTAGATGACGAAACCGCGGTCTTTCAGATTCTGATAGAACCGCTTGAAATCGTATCCGGCGACTTGCGGCGGATAAAACGAGGTGATGATGTGAGACTGTATCGCTTCGGGAATCACCATCGTGAAACCGAGCGCCGGCATACCTTCCTTCAGTATCCGGTGATTCTCCCGGTAACGCTTTTCGCGTGCGGCCACACCGCCCTCCTGTTCCAGCTCAAGCAAAGCCTGGTAGAAAGCGCGGACGATGTGCGTGGGAGAGGTGAAACGCCATTTGCCTTTGCCTTTTTCCATGTTGTACCACTGGTCGTAGAGGTCAAGCGCATGGGAACGTGCACAGCCCTTGCTCTTCTCCAGTTCGGAGGTACGGGCGATGACGAACCCGAATCCCGGCGTACCCTGGATGCACTTGTTCGCGCTGCTGATGACAAAGTCTGCCCCCAGCGCCGGCACGTCGATGGATACGCCGCCAAAGCCGCTCATGGAGTCAATAATCAGGATTTTCCCCGCCTCTTTCACCACGGCGGCAATCTCGACGACGGGATTCAGGATGCCGGTGGTCGTTTCGACATGCACCGCGGCGACATGCGTGACGGCAGGATCGCCGGCCAGCAGGTGTTTGATTTGCTGCGGGTCGGGTGTCTGCGCATCGCCGGTGCGGTACGTCAACAGGTCGATGCCGAGCATGCGTGCCATCGTTTCCATGCGATCGCCATAGGCGCCGTTGGAGACAACCAGCAGCTTCCCGTTGCGCGGGATGACGCTGCCGATCACCGATTCCACAACGAAACTGCCGCTGCCCTGCATCAGTACGGTCGTGTACCCGCCCGTATCCCGGCCGGCAATGGCCAGCAGGCGGGCGCGCAAGTCCTGCACGAGGCTGTTATAGTCTTCATCCCACGTACACCAGTCACGCAGCATGGCTTCACGCACCGTGTCGGAAGTCGTTAGCGGACCGGGTGTCAACAAAATATACGGACGATTTTTCATTACAATTGAATTTTTAAATGCTTACTTTATATATGTATTACTGTTTTATGTATGATAATTTCCCGAACGGTACTTGCTCCGCAGGAATACGCCGGCTACCGCCAGCAACAGCAGGCTGCCTGCGGGGACAAAGATACTGATTAAATACAACACGTGCGAAAATGAAATCCCGCCGGCAAAAAACTCCTTGTAAAGCAGAATCAGGAGCGAACACGTATATCCGGCCGAATCGCAGATGTAAATCAGAAAACCGGCATTGGCTTTGGTTCTGAACAGGGCGATGAAACGGTCGAAATAGACGCTTTGGATGGTGATGTAGGGCAGGAAGATCCCGAAGCCGACCGTGACAAACCACACTTGCGGACTGATTCGCCCGACGGCGTACAGAAACGATCCGGCCAGCAGAATCACCAGCCCGATAAAGACCATCAAATGCTGCACGATGAAGCATATCCGGTTGGAGCGAATAAAGGACAGACAGCCCACGCAAATGAACACGAGCAGCCCAATCAGAAATTCAACCTGTAAAAAGATGTTCATCGAGGCCGAGAGGTTGATTTCGCGTGCCACTTCGACCATGAAATTGTCCCTGAAATCGCGACACATCGTGAGCAGGGCGTTGATGGCAACAATGGCGAACAGCCCGGTTCCGAAACCGGCCAGCAGGTGGCGTTTGTCCTGGCCGGTCATGGCCTCGCGTTTGGTACGCTGTGCAATATCCGATTCGTTTTGCGCGGGAATACGCGACAGCATCCATACGAAGAACAGAAACGGCCCGACAAAGACCAGCCCTTCGACGGCCGGCATCCAAAATTCACTTACGTGAAAGGCATCGCGGAGAATGAAATAAATGGACTTGAGTGCGCCCGACCCCATAATCATGTTGATAGTCAGCCCCAGCGAAAGCATTTCGGTGAACCTCCGCCCTTCCAGGAAACTGAAGATAATGCCGAAAATCAAGCCCAGCGGCAGTCCGTTGAGGAACAGAAAGACGAAGTTGTACGGATAAGGCGTCAGTCCGAAACCAATCAGCGCCACTTCCGAGAAAGCGACAAATAAGATAATGTACAGAATACGCCTGCCGTAATTCAGTCCGGCGATGAACTTAATACCGAAATATTTGGAAGTCAGATAGCCCAGCATCTGCGAGATAATCAGCACCGTTTTGTAGCTTGAGCCGAAAAGGACATACCCCTCATACGTACCGGCATTGAAGGGCTTGCGGAAGGCATACGTGCAAAAGTAAACGCCGAATGCGGCTATGATGCACCAAATCACCAAAAACAGATCCTTACCCAACAGCCGGTCGAGCACGCTTGAACGATGTTTCATTTCTGTTACAGTCATACTTCTATTTTGTTACGATTTCATCATTTTTACGAGACAAAGATAGGCAATAAAAATATATCTCAAAACAAAATCACACAACAATCACCCATATCAAAATAAAATGATACACATAACGAAAGATAACACAAGACTTTCCGGCGCAGTCCCGCCTGTTTCTTTCATGGATTTTTTATTCGGATATTCCCTTTATACTGCGCGCGGGAAGATTTTGCGCAAAAACAAAAACAGGCAGTTAGTAGATAGTAGTTAGTAGAATAGTAGCCGGTAGCTCTGTGATACAACAAAGTTGTCCGCTCAAACCCTCACTTTTACGCCTTTCCCTCCCACTGCCGCTTGCCTGCCAACCGCCCT
>JAITAY010000084.1 GCA_031283915.1 Tannerella sp. | reverse complement strand
GCATTCAAAAATGCCATCAAGATCCTTTTGTGACCGAATACTTTCTTGAAACCGAAATCGGTCTTTATATTCATGAAAACCCCGGGGGCTGCAGACCCGGATGCCTTGTTTTTCTCTGTTAGCCTTGCCATTTCCTGTATATGATGCGTAAAGATATGTATTATATCCGAAGTACGAAAATCGCATGAACAAAACAAATGCCCCGACAATTTGAATTACACCCTTTTCAGGGACTGTATAAAAACACCCTTAGTTTACAAAAGGGTCTCCGTGTTGAAATGAATGCCTGACGAACGCTTCGCTAAACAGGAACAGCTTATTTATTTCGCGTTACTAAATCGCTGTTTGGACTTTGCGGGGTTTCCAGTTAATATATTGAAAAACCCGGAAGGCGCTTGAAATTTAATCGTACATTTGGCCTCCAAAACCGAAACCGGATACGAGTTTAGAATTAATTTTGAATTTGTAATAAGCCGGCTTCAATGATAGAATAAAAAAAACGGATGAAAAAAAAGATTGGGTTGACATTATTTATGTGTGCTGTGATGGCGACGGTTCTGGCGGCGCCCGTGGTGCGAGTGAAAGGAACCATTGTGGAGGCGGGGAAACTGACGCCGATTGATTTTGGCGATGTGCTGCTCTATGTACAGGGAGCAACGCAGCCTGTGTCGAATACGATGCCGGATGCAGAAGGCCGTTTTATGTTTACAGACGTGAAAGAGGGCGAATATTCGCTGATGATTCGTGCCATGGGTTTTGACGTTTATACGAAATCCGGTATCGTGCTTTCGGCCACTTCCGAACTGGATTTGGGTACTATCGAAATGACCGCACTGGAACAGGGTCTGGCGGAAGTGGAAATCGTTGCGCAGAAGAAACAGGTCATCTACAAGCTGGACAGGCGAATTGTCGAAGCCTCCGGCAGTTTGCTGGCCGACGGCGGTACGGCTGTGGACATTCTGGAAAATACGCCTTCCATCCGTGTCGATGCAGACGGTGAAGTCACCTTCCGCGGGAGCAGCGGTTTCCTGGTCTACGTAAACGGCAAGCCAAGCATTTTCAGCGGCAGCCAGGCGCTGGAACAAATCCCGTCCGGACAGATTGAAAACATCGAAATCATCACCACTCCTTCCGCCCGCCACGATACGGACGGCGACGTGGGTATCATCAATATCATCACTAAAAAGCGTTTCAAAAGCGGCTTTAGCGGCATGGTCAATGCCAGCGCAAGCACGATCCTGTCGAGGAATGTGGATTTCCTCCTTACGCAACAAAATGCGGCTTCCCGCTGGTATGTCGGCGGCGCATGGACGGAACGGCTGCGCAAAAGCAACTTCGACCAAGACAAAACGACGCTTGTGGGCAACATGACCACCGTCTCCCGCTCCACCGGCCCGCGCGAAAGCAACAATTTCAATTATGCACTGAAAGCCGGCTATGCCCGCTCGTTCTCTTCCACCACCTTCAACGTTGACGTGGAGGGAGGTTACGGCGGTCGTATGCGCGTCGGCGACCTTGACTACCGGGAAACGCAGACTGTGACGATCGACAAGGAGGGCTTGTTGACGCAGGAAACGCTCGAAGGCGATTATTTCAGTCGCGATTATTACCATATTGAAGAAACCTTTTTCCAGGGAACGGCCGGATTTGACCATCCGTTTACCGGGAAAGGCCACAAGTTGAGCGGCAGTTTCTACCTGAAATACGGAGGCGATGCGCTGGAATATTTCGAGAGCGACCTGTATGACAAAGCCAACATACGCCAGCAGGGACACCGTGCCTGGGAAGACGAACATCGCTGGACGGTGCGCTCCAACCTCGACTACGTCTATCCCTACCGCCCTACCGGACGGCTGGAAGCGGGACATCAATACTACTCCTATCTGGAAGACGGCGACTACAGTATGCAGTTCTGGAATCCGGCGAGGCAGGACTTTTACTGGCGTGACGACATCTACAATACCTTTTATTTCCAGCGGGGCATCCATTCGCTCTATGCCCTGCTGGCAGACAGTTATAAAGCCTTCGACTGGCAGGCCGGCGTGCGTGCCGAGCACACGCATCGCGTGCTGAAGAGTTCCAGGGAATGGGCAAACCGCACGGTGAATCGCATGGAACTCTTTCCCTCCGTTCATCTGGGATATACCTTCCCCCACGAGCACCGTCTGATGGCGTCATTCTCCTGCCGTACCACCCGTCCGGCGCTCTTCTACATGGAGCCTTACATCACCTATCGCGATTATTACTCCGCCGAAATCGGGAATCCGGACATCCGTCCCGAATATATTTATGTATATGAGTTGAACTATCACAAGAACATTGGCGAACATTCCATCTCGGCCACACTGTTTCACCGCAACCGGAGGGACAAAATCGAACGGTTGCGCATCCCCTATGAAGCCGGCGTGACGCTCGACTCCATGGCCAACGTGGGGAATGACTATTCGACCGGACTGGAGCTGAGTTCCCAACTGCAGCCGGCACGCTGGTGGAACATCACGCTGAACGGCAGTTACTATCATTACAGAGTGGAAAACAAACTGGCCTCGGCCGGCGGCCGGGACGAAACGAGCCGCAACTATGAACTCATGCTGAACAACGGCCTGTATGCCGGCAAGAACACGCGGATACAGCTGGACGGCAACTTCGTGGGACCGTCGGTCACCACGCAGGGACGGACTTCAGCCTTCTGGTACGTCAATCTGTCGCTACGTCAGCAGATGCTGAACCGTAAACTGACCGGCACCTTTGCTTTCCGCGACGTGTTTAACTCCGCACGCTACGACAGCCGCATCCAGACCTCGAATCTGGAATCCTCAACACGGATCCGCCCTTTCTACCCGTTAGTTACGTTGACACTGGCCTATACGTTCAACAATTTCAAACAGAAAAACGCCGGAAGCCGGGAAGATCATGATTTGTTCGAAGGCACTAACCATTGACGGGCGCCAGAGTGCAAGACTGAACGGGTGCCGTGGCAACAGGTCATAAAGACAAGAAACGGATTACACCGTGCGCGGCCTGATTCAGGGAAGACACCCCGTCGCCGTATCCCCTTTTTTCAAACACGCGGGGAGCTACACGAAAAACACGTATGACTACACGAAATGCACGGGGCAAACCACACCGGCGGCGAGGGGAGTGCACTGCGAAGCAAAAATCCATTTGCCGCCGTCATTGCAGTGGTAGAGGCGCACGGCCATGCGTCTCTACCGATTACAAATTCCTTTTGGATGTTCAGTGGTTATAGGGATACCGTCAGTTTTAACTGACCGGCTGAATGATAGCTGAATATTTCCCCCGGATTTTCGCTGCGATTTGAGCCAGTTCTTCCGGCGTCTTTTTCAGTTTCGGATTGCCGAAAAAAATATCGGATTCTTTTTGGAGGGGTACCAGATGGATGTGAGCATGGGGTACTTCCAAACCAATGACGGTCAATCCGATGCGTTTGCAGGGAATCGCCTGCTCCAGCGCGCGGGCGACGGTTTTGGCAAACGTCATCATACGTCCAAGTACGTCATCGTCCAAATCGAACAGGTAGTCAACTTCCTTTTTGGGAATGACCAGCGTATGTCCTTCGGCAATGGGGTTGATGTCCAGAAAGGCGAAAAACTCGTCATTCCCGGCAATCCGGTGACTGGGGATTTCGCCGGCGGCAATTCTGCTGAAAAGGGTAGCCATAGCTTTATGTATTTATGGATTGGTTATACGGATATTTCCAGGATTTCGAACTTGACGATTCCTGAAGGAACCTTGATTTCCGCAATGTCGCCCGCCTTTTTTCCGATCAACCCCTTGGCGATCGGCGTGTCCACGGAAATCTTGTTTTCTTTCAGGTTAGCTTCCGAATTGGAAACTAACGAATAAGTCATGATAACGTTATTCTGGAGGTTTTTGATTTTGACCTTGTTCATAATCTGAACAACGTCTGTTTGAATCCGTGCTTCATCAATCAACCGTGCGTTTGAGATGAGGCTTTTCAACTGTGCGATTTTCCCTTCGAGTATACCTTGCGCCTCTTTCGCCGCATCGTATTCCGCATTCTCGGACAGATCGCCCTTGTCTCTCGCTTCCGCAATCTGGGCGGAAATCTCAGGGCGTTTCACGCTTTCCAGATAATTGATTTCGGCCAGTATTTTGTTATAGCCTTCTTCTGTCATGTACGTAACAGCCATTTTTGTCTTCCTCCTTGTTTTGATTCTAAAAAATAAAAAAAAGAATCCCGGTCACTTTCGTAAACCGGAATCCAATCTGTCAAATTAATCATATTAGTCGTTGCAAAGATAATCCATATTTCACGATCCGTAAAATTTTCCGAAATGCTTTACAACATAATTTTTCTTATAATACGTCCTGTACTTCCTTTTCAAGCGTGTGAAAATCTTCTATGCGCTTCACCAGATTTCCCTCCCTGTTCAGGATGAAAATCGCCGGCAATCGCTTTACGTTATACAGTGCTGCCGCCTGGGAATAAACCGACTGCGGATCGCGCACACATGTCCAGGGTAAACTGGAAACGATGTTTTTCCACAAATGCATGTCGTTGTCCAGTGAAATTTGATAGATATCCATACCCTGCGCATGATATCCGGCGTAAATCCGGCTAAGCATGGTATTCAGTTCCGCCGACCATTCCGACTGATAGACCGTGAAATTGAGTATAACCACCTTGTCCCTGGCCACGTCGGAAAGTTTGATCTTTTCACCGTGAAAATCGGGCAACTCAATGTCCAGCAGCGAGATTTCCTTGGCAATCTTGTCCAGATCAATCGTACGCTCGCTCCGAAGTACCTTCAGGGATTGCAGTGCGAGGTTGTACAGATGCCTGGCACGCAGGCTTTCCGGATAGAAATGATTGTAACTGGTTGCCACTGCGCCATAGGCACGCGAATCGGTCTTGTCGTACAAATCGAAAAACAGCAGTCCGTCAATCTGCTGGAAAAGGGCGAAATAGGACGTTGTAGACATCGGTTGCGTATAAATGTATTTCAATGCGATTTCCTTGTAACTACCAATTGCTTCCTGTACTTGGCTCTGATACAGGCTGTCGGAGATCATCCCCGATTCGTATTCCTTGCGCAGGCGCTTGATGGCCTGGTTAGCGTCCAGTTGAGCCAGTGTAATCTCTTTGATGGCAAGCACATTGGCCGAGCCTTCCACCGTATACGACGTGGCGAACGTGCCTGCATCGGCCAGGAACGAAAGCACCTCGGTCGAATCTATGGCAAAATTGATCAGTTGGTTGTTCAACCGGAGGTGATAAAAATCGGGATAATCCGGACGCGGCTGTCTGAAGGAAAATTTCCCGGAAGCATTCAGTTTGACCGAGTCCAGCGTTACCGTTCCCGAAAGCCCTACATTTTCCAGATAGACCGTCTGTCCATCGGCTCCGGCAATAATGCCGTTCACCTCAAAATTAGCCGATTGTTTGCAGGATATCCACATCCCCAAAGCACAGGCAGCAATTAAAAAACGATATGTTTTATGTTTCATACAAAGAAAATTTACTGTTTCATGCTGCAAATATACGTTATTTTATATGGGATAAAAAAATAATCTTCTACATTTGCAAGCATGAATAAAATAAGTATCAAATCCATTTTGGAACAGGAAGCCGAAGCGGTTCGCAATATTCCGATCGGCTCGGCATACGACACGGCAACCGCGTTGATTGTCGAGCATGTCCACCGTTTGGGTGGAACGCTGATCATCAGCGGCATGGGGAAAGCGGGTCAGATTGCGATGAATATAGCGACCACATTCAGTTCGACCGGTACGCCGGCGTATTTCCTGCACCCGAGCGAAGCGCAACACGGCGATTTGGGCATTGTACGCAAGCATGACTTGATGCTGCTGATTTCCAATTCAGGGAAGACGCGCGAACTGATCGAACTGGTTCATCTGGCACGTGAACTGGTAGAGGTGATGCCGTTTATCGTCATCACATCCGACCTCGACAGCCCACTGGCGAAAGAGGCAGCTGTGTGTCTGTCCACCGGCGCCCCTCGGGAAGTATGTCCGTTGGGATTGACCCCGACCACCTCGACGACGGTAATGACTGTTATCGGCGACATGCTGGTCGTCAGCGTAATGCAGAAGATTGGATTTACCAGCGCCGATTATGCCAGACGTCATCACGGCGGTTATCTGGGTGCGAAAAGCCGTCAACAGAGCAAAAACGAAAATACATGATTTTATGCGAAAAGTAATCGGAATAGGAGAAACGATTCTGGATATTATTTTCCAGGAGGATCAGCCCCATGTGGCCGTTCCGGGAGGTTCGGTGTTCAACGGCATGGTGTCGTTGAGCCGTTTGGGCGTTCCCGTCACTTTTGTCAGCAAGCTGGGGAACGACCGCGTGGGGGAAATGGTGTGCCGGTTCATGCGTGAAAACGGGATGACGACCGACTATGTAGATGTTTATCCGGAAGGGAAAACTCCTGTTTCGCTGGCTTTTCTGAGTGAACGGAAAGAGGCCGAATATCTTTTCTACACCGGTTACCCCGATCAGCGACTGGATATGGCCTATCCTCCGGTCAACGAAGATGACATTTTTGTTTTCGGTTCGTTTTATGCATTAGACCCGCTGATTCATCCGTGGATCCTCGAATTGCTGGAATACGTTCGCAAACAGAAGGCGATTGTTTATTACGATCCGAATTTCCGGAAGAGGTACGCGCATAAAGCGATCCACATCCGTTCGACGGTGATGGACAACTATGAATATGCCGATATTGTCAGAGGCTCGGACGAGGATTTTTTTAATCTGTATGGCCAGACAAACATGGATGCCGTGTATCGCGACGAAGTTCATTACTATTGCAAAACCTTGATTACGACGCATGGGGCAAATGGGGTCAATCTTTTCACCGAGAAATCCCGCCTTCATTTTGATGTTTCTGCCGTCACGCCGGTCTGTACGGTCGGAGCGGGTGACAATTTTAATGCAGGCGTCATTTACGGACTTATCAAACAGGGAGTCAGATACCGTGATATGCCGGGCCTCGGTGCGGAGATGTGGAAGGAGATCATTCGTTCCGGCATGGAACTCTCGGCCGAGGTCTGTCAAAGTTATACCAATTACATCTCAATTGATTTTGCGGAGAAATTCTCGCAAAGTTATACTGCGCGCGGTATGACTTTATGAGTAAAGAGGTAGTTAACAGTTAGCAGGAAAACGACATGATGACGGGAAGAAACCAAAGATTCAATGATTTCCGGCAGGGATAGCTGCGGTTATGTCAGTACGCATAACAGTCCGGCGCAAAATAGATCAGAAGAGCTGGAGGAAAACGGTATGCCGCGGTTTCCACTTGCTGTTCCGGGCGGTGCGGGGGAGGTGTTGCTTCATGCCTGTTGCGCCCCGTGTTCCGGCGCGATTGTCGAATGTATGTTAGAGAACGGCGTGCGTCCGACCGTGTTTTATTTCAATCCGAACATCTGCCCGCAGGCGGAATACGAACGGCGGAAAGCCGAAAGCATACGTCATGTCGAATCATTGGGATTGCCTTTTGCGGATGGCGATTACGACCATGACGCGTGGCGCAGGCAGGTACGCGGGCTGGAGCAGGAGCCGGAACGGGGCGCCCGGTGCATGGTCTGTTTCAGGATGCGGCTGTCCGTTGCGGCACAGTACGCCCATGCTCATGGTTTTACGGTGTTCGCCACTACGCTGGCTTCCTCGCGCTGGAAAGATCTGCGCCAGATCAACCAGGCCGGTTGCGAGGCCGCGGCATCCTTCTCCGGCTTCACCTTCTGGGAACAGAACTGGCGCAAAGGCGGACTGAGCGAACGGCGTAATGCGCTGATCAAACAATATGGATTTTATAACCAGACCTATTGCGGATGTGAGTTCGGGCTTCGCAAAAGGCTGATTGCCTCCACGATGTGACGCGCTTCCGAAGGGATCTTTCCGTTGCCCCGGATGCTCCTGACAATCCTGTTATCCTCCGTATCAACAGCCATTTCTCCGCTAAAATTCACAGCAGTGTACTTCCTTGCTTATGCCGGTAAATTGTTTCAGGGCAACCGCATCAAAACTTTTCTCGCTCAAGGCAGGGTGGTTTCCATTCCGAAAGCCCCCATCCTCGCTTTTTGTGACAGCGTCCTCGCTTTTTGTGACAGCGTCCTCACTTTTTGTGACAGCGTCCTCGCTTTTTGTGACAACGTCCTCGCTTTTTGTGACAACGTCCTCACTTTTTGTGACAGCGTCCTCGCTTTTTGTGACAACGTCCTCACTTTTTGTGACGGCATCCTCGCTTTTTGTGACAGCGTCCTCACTTTTTGTGACAGCGTCCTCACTTTTTGTGACAACGTCCTCACTAAAAGCGACAAAATGGCAGTTGTGAGATTGGTTTTCGTTGAACCTGATTTTGGTGCGGTTGCCCTGAAATTGTTTGAACACGCACCCGTATCGTCAAAAATATCACTATCTTTGTGAGTTTAATTTGAAAATGTACAGGAAACCGCCATTGAAAAAAGGTGGAATGACAGTATGGCAACAAGAGAAGATAAACAGTTAGACATAGACAGGAGATACTTGCGGATGGCGCGAATATGGGCTGAAAACTCGTATTGCAAACGCCGTCAGGTAGGCGCTTTGATTGTTAAAGACCAAATGATTATTTCAGACGGATACAACGGGACGCCTTCCGGGTTCGAGAACGTTTGCGAAGATGAGAATAACCTGACCAGACCTTACGTGTTGCACGCCGAGGCAAATGCCATCACCAAGGTGGCTGCATCTTCCAACAGCAGCAAGGGGGCTACGATTTATGTCACTGCGTCGCCCTGCATCGAATGTGCCAAACTGATTATCCAGGCGGGGATTGTGCGGGTGGTGTATTGCGAAGAATATCATACGGAAGAAGGACATCGCCTGCTTGTACGTGCCGGAATTGCGGTAGATTATATTGACTTAACAAAATAAAAAATGAATACGCTTAAAAACAGAAAGCTGGGTTTGTTCGTACCCATTGCGCTGGCCGTCATGATCAGTGTAATGGGCGGCTTTTTTGCGGGGTACCGTCTGTCGGAAATGCATCCTCACGCCGGAAACAAGATTGACGCTATCCTGAATATCATTGACCGGGAGTATGTGGATGCGGTCGATATCCACCAACTGATTGAAACGACGGCTGCGAATCTGGTCAAAGAACTGGATCCCCATTCCACGCTGATTTCGGTGGAGGAGTTGCAGACCACCATGGACAATCTGGAAGGTTCTTTCAGTGGCATCGGCGTTTCATTTACCACACCTTCGGATACGATTCTGATTACGAGTGTCATTTCCGGAGGGCCGGCTGAAAAGGTCGGCATCCTGCCGTTTGACCGGATCATCACGATTGACGATTCGACGTATGCAGGGAAAAGTATCACGGACACGCAAATCATGCGGACGTTGCGCGGCGCCAGGGATACCCGTGTAAAACTCGGCATCCAGCGCGGCGGATCGCCCGAACTGATCTACTTTGAAGTGACACGCGGAGATGTGCCGAATTATTCCATTGACGTTTCGTATGCCCTGGGGGAGATCGGGTACATCAAGGCGAGCAGTTTTGCGCGAACGACCTACAACGAATTTATCACCGCGCTTGCCAAACTCCAGAAAGAAGGATGCAACAGCTACGTCATCGACCTGCGGGGCAACAGGGGAGGGTACCTTGACATTGCCATCCGGATGGCGAATGAGTTCCTGCCCGCCAAGCAGCTGATTGTTTATATGGAAGGGAACGCTTATGAACGGCAGAGTTTTTATGCCGATGGCAGCGGATCATTTCAGCATACGCCGTTAGTCGTCTTGGTAGACGAAATGTCCGGCTCGGCGAGCGAAGTCTTTGCAGGCACCGTTCAGGACAATGACAGGGGACTGATCATCGGCCGGCGGACGTACGGAAAAGGACTGGTACAGAACTCTATCATGATGGAAGACGGATCCGAACTGCGGCTGACCGTCGCACGCTACTATACGCCTTCGGGACGTTGCATCCAGAAAATGTATGAAATGGGCAAATCCGAAGAATATGATCAAGACCTGAACATTCGCTACCGGCACGGTGAATTTTACGTCGTGGACAGCATCAAGATGGATAAATCACTGACGTACCAGACGCAGTTGATCGGACGAAAGGTTTACGGTGGCGGCGGTATCATGCCCGACCTCTTTATCCCACTCGACACCAGCCAAATCACCTCCTATTATGATGCGGTGATAAACAGCGGCGCACTCTACCAGTTCGTACTGGAATATTCCGAACGGAATCATGCCAAACTGTCCGCTTACCACTCTTACGAAGACTTGTATGCATACCTGAAACAGCAGCCGCTGGTTGCTGAGTTTACCGACTATGCGGAAACCAAAGGCATCCGTAAACGGCCGACGCTGATTCAGATTTCCCGGGAGTTGATGGAAACGGCGATACACGCTTACATTGTTCGCAACTTCTTCGATTCGGCCGGTTTCTATCCGATTTTCCAGAAGGATGACATCCCCATATTCCGGGCTGTCCAGGTCATTCGCGATGGAGAATGGCTACCGCGTGTACCCTGAACCGTCCGCCGGCATGGAACTTGAGGGGTGCAAACAGGAATGGCGCCGTGAGATGGCTGCGTTGAAAAAGAGATGTATGGACGAAACGCAGCATGGACTTTCGGAGCAGATTTGGCGCCTCGTCGAACAACTGCCGCATTTCCGGGAAGCCCGCCGGATTGCCTGTTACCATGCCCTGCCGGATGAGGTACAAACAACCGTCTTCCTTGAAAAATGGCGCCGCCACAGGCAAATCCTGCTGCCCGCAGTACAGGGCGAGGCAATGATCTTCCTGCCATATCAAGGAGAAAACACTCTTTGCGAGGGCGCTTTTCATATTATGGAACCGGCCGGACAGGTTGAAAAAGCGTTCGCCGAGCCGGAGCTAATCATTGTACCCGGCGTCGCGTTCGACCGTCGATTGAACCGGCTGGGAAGAGGAAAAGGGTATTATGATCGTTTCCTGTCCGCCCATCCGGCGCCTGCAATAGGTGTCTGTTTTCAATTTCAGCTTTTTGACCGGATACCGGTGGACAGCCATGACCGGAAAATGACATGGGTCGTCACGGAAGAAGAAATCATCGGAAAAATCTCTTAACCGTACCGTGCGCGGGAGGGCTTTGTGAATAAACGGTGAGCGATGAATACCCTCCGGATAAATCCGGGGGTTTATTCACGAGCAACGTCTCCGGCCGTCGGTTATCCGTCCCTGCCAGACCTGCAGCAGCTATTTACGCTGGACTCCCTTCTCCATCTCGGACGTATCGGTATCCGCCTGACGAAAATTACCTCCCAACGGGATTCGTTTCAGCTTGGACTATGTGTTAGTTCCAACCTGGACTACATGTTATACTTCGCGCGGGAAGATTTTGCTCAAAAACAGCTACTGTTAAGTTAATTATCAAATATCGGATATAATCGTTTCAATTTTATACGGGCCTCTTTTGTTGTAAACTGCCAATTGATTTTACATATTTTGTTATTTCTGTCTGTTTGCCAAGCCATAACTTCTTCCTGCATTTTTTCTATTGTGGCGATATGTCGGCTTAAACATTGAGTGTTTAAACTGTGCAATTCTATCTCTGCCATATTCAGCCAACTGCCATGTTCAGGCGTATTTACAAATTCAAATCTGTCAATCAACCGTTT
>JAITAY010000022.1 GCA_031283915.1 Tannerella sp. | reverse complement strand
AGAAAAATATAATAAATTAAACGACAGAGAGGCTGCCGCGTTTTGCGGGGCAGCCTCTCTGCTTTGTATGCTGTTATCTGGGGGAGACGCAAAATCTTGCGTCTCTACGGTTTTACGGTTTTACGGTATCATTTGACCGCTACCTTTCTTCCCGAGACTTTTTAATCCGGAAATGCTCCGTGTTGCTGTTATTTCGACTCCGCGAGCGAATGGATGACCAGCCCTGAACGCAGTTTCGGTTCGAACCACGTTGTTTTGGGCGGCATGATATTTCCCGAATCGGCAATGCGGATGATTTGCTGCATGGAGACGGGATACAGCGCCAGCGCCATTCGCATCTCCCCACTGTCTACCCGGCGCTTGAGTTCGCCCAAACCGCGGATCCCGCCCACAAAATCAATCCGTTTGTCGGTACGCAGGTTTTTGATGTTCAGTATCTCGTCCAGTATCAGGTTCGACGAGATTGTCACGTCGAGTGTGCCAATCGGATCGCTGTCGTCATACGTCCCTTCCCTGGCCGTAAGCGCATACCATCGTCCGTCCAGATAGAGTGAAAACCGGTGTAAGCGTTCCGGCCGGAACAGCTCGCTGCCTTTCTCCTCCACGAGGAAGTTTTTGGCAAGTTTCTGGAGAAATGCCTCCTCCGTCAGCCCGTTCAAGTCTTTGACCAGCCGGTTGTAGTCGATAATCGTCAGTTGGCTGGCCGGGAAACAGACGGCCATAAAGTAATTGTATTCCTCGTCGCCGCGATGTGCCGGGTTCCGGCGGGCTTTCTCCGCGCCGACCAGCGCCGCCGCCGCCGAACGGTGATGACCGTCGGCGATATAGAGCGACGGTATGGAGGCAAAGGCTTCCGTGATACGGGCGATGTCGGTCTCGCCGGTTACAGTCCAGAACGTATGACGGAAGTTTTCCGGTTGAGCGACAAAATCATACTCCGGCGTTGTCTGCGTATGCCGCGACACCAGTTCGTCGAGCGTCGCATGGTCGGGATAGGCAAAGAAGACAGGCTCAATATTGGCGTTGTTGTTGCGCACGTGCTTCATCCGGTCTTCTTCCTTGTCACAGCGCGTCAATTCATGTTTCTTGATGCTCCCGGCCAGATAATCGCCCACGTATGCGCAGACAACCAGTCCGTACTGGGTCTTTCCGTTCATGGTCTGGGCATAGATGTAGTACTGTTCCCTGTCGTCCTGCACCAGCCATCCGTTGGCGCGAAACCGGTTGAAATTGATGACGGCCTGGTCATAGACGGCCGGGGAATGTTCGTCCGTTCCTGCCGGAAAGTCTATTTCAGGCTTGATGATGTGATACAGGGAATATGCATTCCCTTTGGCTTCTTCGCGTGCTTCGTCCGAATTGAGCACATCGTACGGACGCGAAGCCATCCGTTCTGCCAGTTCTCTGGGAGGACGGATGCCCCTGAAAGGTTTTACTATCATGTATTTTTTTGCTGATGAATGCTTGGCAATGTCTGATTTTGCTGTCCGGAGGGATGCGTGCCGGCAGGGATTGGCGTCAGGGGTACTTCGGCCGCTTTCTTCAGAGTGAAACAGGGCGTTTTCGGAATGTAATGTTCACTCATCGCCTTTTAGTTGACCCTGTACGTTTCGTTTCCGTTTTTCAGGAAATCCACGATTTGCCTGGCGGCGGCGATTCCGGCATTGATATTGGCTTCGGCCGTCTGGGCGCCCATCTTTTTCGGCGTACTGAAATAGCGTCCGGGGAATCTTTCCGCCATTTCGGCGTGATTCGACGGGGCTATGTCGCTAAGATATTTGAAATCCGGCCGCTCCTCCATGATTCTGACCAAATCCGCTTCGTGAATGACTTCCTTGCGGGCGGTGTTGATCAGCACAGCGCCCCCGGGCATCTTCGAAAGCAGCGCATGGTTGATGGAGTTTTTGGTTTCGGCCGTTGCCGGAATATGCAGTGAGATAAACGGACATGCCGCATACAGTTCTTCGGCCGAAGACAGAGCTTTTATGCCTTCCCTTTCAATTGCTTCCGCCGGGTAAAACGCATCGAATGCATGAATTTCCATGCCGTATCCCCTGGCGATGCGCGCCACCTGGCGACCCACGTTTCCATAGGCATGGATACCCAGTTTCTTGCCTTTCAGTTCCGTTCCCGACGTCCCGTTGAACAGGTTGCGCACGCCGTACACCATCAAACCAAACACCAGCTCGGCCACGGCATTGGCATTTTGTCCCGGCGTATTCATCACGCAAACGTTGTGAGCCGTTGCTGCCGCCAGATCTACATTGTCGTAACCCGCGCCGGCGCGTACGACAATTTTCAGTTGTCCGGCCGCGTCAAATACCTCTGCATCGACCACGTCACTGCGGATGATGATGGCTTCCACGTCACCAGCGGCCTCCAGTAATTGCGCTTTTTCCGTATATTTCTCCAGGAGTTTCAACTCCAAACCGGCTGCTTCGACTTTCTCGCGGATACCGTTTACCGCTACGGCGGCAAACGGCTTGTCTGTAGCTATTAATACTTTCATAAGGATAATGGTTAAACGGTTTGCTCAAACGATTTCATGGCTTCGATCAGCGCTTCCACGCTACTTTTCGGCATGGCATTGTAGAGGGATGCGCGGAAACCGCCTACCGAACGGTGTCCCTTGATACCGACAATCCCGCGTGCCGAAGCATATTCGTTGAATGCGCTTTCCAGCGCTTTGTATTCCTCCTTCATCACAAAACATACATTCATCAGGGAACGGTCTTCGACGGCTGCCGTACCTGTAAACAGGCGGTTCCGGTCGATTTCGTCATACAGAATCGTCGCCTTTTCGATGTTCTTCTGCTGTATCACCGTAATGCCCCCCTGTTCCTTATACCATTTCAGCGTCTGCAACGCGGCATAAACGGGTACCACCGGCGGCGTATTGTACATCGATCCGTTGTCCACATGAATCCGGTAGTTCAGCATCGAGGGAATCGGGCGTTCTACCCTGCCCAGCGCGTCCCTGCGCACAATGACTACTGCCACACCCGACGGCGCCAGGTTTTTCTGCGCTCCGGCATAGATCACGTCGAACCTGGACACATCCACCGGCCGGGCAAAGATGTCCGACGACATGTCGGAAACTAACGGTACCGACACATCCGGTATGTGATGCAGCTCTGTTCCGAAGATGGTGTTGTTGGTCGTGATATGGAAATACTCCGCATCCGGCGAAATCGTATAATTCTTCGGGATGTACGAATAGTTCCGGTCTTTCGATGAGGCGACGACTTCCACTTCTCCAAAGAACTTCGCTTCCTTGATCGCCTTCGAAGCCCATGTACCGGAATCGAGGTACGCCGCTTTCCTGTTTAATAAATTGAAGGGCACCATACAAAATTGCAGACTTGCTCCGCCCCCAAGGAAAATGACCTCATGCGATTCGGGAACATCCAGCAGTTCCTTCACCAGTGCACGCGCTTCGTCCATGACGGCGACAAATTCCTTGCCGCGGTGTGACACTTCCATCAGCGAAAGTCCCGTACCGGCAAAATTCTCTACAGCAGCCGCTGTATTTTTAATCGTGTACTCACTCAAAATCGAGGGTCCCGCATAAAAATTATGCTTCTTCATTTGTTTACTTGCTATGTTTATTTCTTTGAAAATACCTGTTTAAAAAGTCGGACAAAGGTAAAGCTTTTTCTTAAATACAATGGTTTTTTTTACGGTTTTTGTGTACAAAGAGCTTTCCTGCCGGGAACAACGGAGAGGTGGCGTCCCCGCTTGCGGCGCATAATCACCGGCCCGTCGACCCACAGACGTGCAACCGTGCCTTTCTACAGGCATTCTCTCCTTCGGCGGTCATTCCGCCAACCTCCCCCTGTACGCTGTATCCGTTTTTCGAGCATTAGCCTTGAATATTTTTCAGGGCAACCGCATCAAAACTTTTCTCGCTCAAGGCAGGGGTGGTTTCCATTCCGAAAGCCCCCATCCTCGCTTTTTGTGACAGCATCCTCGCTTTTTGTGACAGCGTCCTCGCTTTTTGTGACAGCGTCCTCGCTTTTTGTGACAGCGTCCTCGCTTTTTGTGACAGCGTCCTCGCTTTTTGTGACGGCATCCTCGCTTTTTGTGACAACGTCCTTGCTTTTTGTGACAACGTCCTTGCTTTTTGTGACAACGTCCTCGCTTTTTGTGACAGCGTCCTCGCTTTTTGTGACAGCGTCCTCGCTTTTTGTGACAACGTCCTTGCTTTTTGTGACAGCGTCCTCGCTTTTTGTGACAACGTCCTCGCTTTTTGTGACGGCATCCTCGCTTTTTGTGACAGCGTCCTCACTAAAAGCGACAAAATGGCAGTTGTGAGATTGGTTTTCGTTGAACCTGATTTTGGTGCGGTTGCCCTGAATATTTTTTTCCTGCCTATGGCGAAACAAATAAAAACCCGTACATTTGCATGGAGATAAACAGAATAAAGCATCTTCGGGAAAAATAATTAAACAAAAGGAGACAATTGCAGGAGGAACGTAAAATGATGGAAAAAGGGACTATTTATTCACTTGTAATCAGAGCGATAGAGAATCTGACCTTTCAAAAGGTCAAGGCCGTATCTGAACAGTTCATGCACGATTTGCCGCAGGAAGTGCGGGAAATACTGCTTAACGAACTGAAATGCGGCCCCAAACTGATGGAAACGGAACCGTCCATGGCAGCCTTCCTCTATACCTATGGTAATATCTATGAAGCGCGGTTGCAACGGGCGTTCACGCATCTTTCTCCTGCCTTCTTTCGTCACGAAATCGAATGGTTTGACTATGACGACGGACAAGCCGTCGGCCTGATGGTCTATCATGATTTTCTGAAAAGCAGGAACCTGCATCAGCAGATCCGGCGTATTACACTGGTGCATCCTTCGGAATCCTGCTTGAAACGTGGTGCATTACATGCACACCTGTTTTTTCCGAAAACCGAACTTCGCCTTGTCTGCAAATCCGTCAACCTTCTCCGACCGGAAGATCTTTTGACTGATTCGCAGGGAGCCAAACTGCATCTTTTGATGAATATCCGAAATGTGGATTCGGTTTCGGCCGTCGGCCTGTCGAAACTGATACAGGCCAATGTGCAGGGATATAATCAATTCGTATGCCTCAGTCCGTTTTATGGCGACCTCTCCGAAACGACAGCCCGGCTGGATGCGTTCGTCGATTGGCTGACCGGCGGCGCCGGAACGTTTTTCTCCGAAAATTTGAAGGCCGGTCAATTGCTCGAAGGCAAACCGTGGACATGCGCCTTACGGGTTTTTGCCACAGGCGGCGTGGAAGAAGACGGATTCGAAGACCTTTCCGGGCAAGAGGAGATTCCCGCACAGGAACCCCTGCACGAAATTCAGGAGGTGGAGGAGGAACCGGCGGCCGTAACCTGTGAAATAACGAGTCCGAGCGAGGACATTCCCGATAATTGCGAAATAACGAAGCCGACAGAAGCACCGGAAACAGTAACGCTTCCGGAAGACGGCTCGGAGAGTTGCGAAATACCGGCTCCGGAAGAGCCTGACGT
The DNA here is from genome assembly GCA_031283915.1 of Tannerella sp. Taxonomy (GTDB): domain Bacteria; phylum Bacteroidota; class Bacteroidia; order Bacteroidales; family Tannerellaceae; genus Tannerella. The sequence goes on along the minus strand of JAITAY010000022.1, from coordinate 1,325 downwards.
CGTCGTAACGGAGAGCGAAGCACTCGGGGTATTCGAACCGGAAGAACCCGATTCCATTCGGCAATTGCGCGTTCTGGCAGAACAGGGAAATGCCAGAGCACAGAATAATTTAGGTTTCATGTATGAAATCGGACAGGATGTTTCGCAAGACGATGCGGAGGCGGTGAAATGGTATCATAAGGCGGCGGAGCAGGGACATGCCAAGGCGCAGTACAACTTAGCCAATCATTATGCGCTGGGTCGCGGGATTGCGCAGAATTACAACGCCGCCGCCCAATGGTATCTGCGAGCGGCGGAACAGGGGATTCCGAGTGCAATGAATCACCTGGGCACAATGTACGCGGTCGGACGCGGTGTCGAAAAGAATGAAGCGGAATCCATGAGATGGTATACGAAAGCCGCTGAACGGGGTGACGAGTATGCTCTCCGCATCCTTCAGAAAAAGTTCGTCCTCACGGGCAGTGGCAACCGCCGGTTAGAATGAAGGACACCGGGCGTTGCCATACGCTAATCTGTTTCGGGCTTTCAACCCTTTTCGTTTCGTGCAAAATGATGCCGTGCGAAGTATAGTTCGCTGTTCCCAATTTTTTCCGGGCGTATTTGTATTCATTATTGCATAAAATTATTTTATGACGCCTGATTTTCCGCGTATTTTCGGCTGAATTACTTTCGGAGTGTGTTTGAAGTGTGTTCGAAGTGTGTTCGAGACGCTCTTTAATCAAGAAAGCGTTAAGGAAATAAAATATCAGGGATGCTATTTTGCGTTTTAATGGAATAGAAAACATTATTTTACGTAAAAAGGGGATGGGTCTGTATCCGGCGTATGTAAACAGTCAGCTATCGTCACGATCCGCGGCGTACGGTCTTTTCCGGACTTCACCACATACAGCACAGCCGGCTGAAACTTCCGACGCTACGCGCGTTGCGCTTCGCTTTCCTTTTCCGTGTTTCGCGCTTCTCAGAGACGCAAAATTTTGCGTCTCTACAGGGTGGGTGGTGGCAACCCTTTTTTCTTTCCTGTTCCTTGTCCTCCTTGCCGTCCGTCAATTAAAACTAACGGCAATGGAAGATAATTGCGCTAAAGCTCTGCGGAACCGTGTGCTCCAATGCCGTATCGGGCTTTAGACCGGTCTCTTTTTATTGCTCCTGGCTTTAGCCGGCGGATGCTTTCGACTTCGATACAGCGAAAGCAAGCTCTTCCTTAACTTTAAAGCCTTAATTACCTTACTTGGTTGCTGGGCGAGAGAATTTTCACAGTCAACAATGCGAATTATTTTGTTTGCGGGATTATGATATGTCGCGTCGTGCTACCAGTCTCCGCCTGC
>JAITAY010000006.1 GCA_031283915.1 Tannerella sp. | reverse complement strand
CCGTTTTAACTCAATGTCATCAAGTTAAGATTTTGTTTCCGGCATCCCGCCAGGGATGCATCGCCCGGTAGATAAACCGGTATAACCCTGTATTTCATCCTGTTAAGGATGCATCCCTGGCGGGATGCTCTACTACCGCCTTTTAGCGCTTAACTTGATGACATTGAGTTTGAACGGACGGGCAAGAAGGCGTGTGGGCGGATGCTCTTTTCTATGCTGACGGGCAATGCACAAAACTATACCGCCGCGCAGTATAAATGTAGATTCCTGACAGATAGCTAATCCTTGTCAGGGTTTACAAGATAATAAATTCATCTGTTAACGGAAATATCATTTCCAATGCATCCCTGTCGAGCGTAGTTGTGTGAGTTTGATGTGTCACTCAAAACAAATTTTACAGAGAAGGGATTGCCTTTCGGGCATTTACAAGAATCGCCTGCGCAAGCGATTCTTCCGGAAGGGCAAGCGTTGCGGCGAGAGAGGCGTACACTTCCCTGATGTTAACAGGCTTGTCATCCGTTTCGGCCAGTAGCCGGCGAACTTCCCACGCCCGGCAAACGGCTTCGGGCTGGTAACGGATGCCGAACGAAAGGAAGAATCCGGCGCGAAGCAGTTGACCGGCCAGTGTTCCGTTCCCTCTGAAACCGTGAATGATCCAGGGAATATCGTACCGGACAGTTTTCCGGACAGCCATCAGTTCCTGCCAGGCCTTGACACAGTGAATGATCAGCGGTTTCCGGATTTCACCGGCTAACTGGACTTGTGCCGCAAACAGCTCTTCCTGAAGCGACCAGGGCGTCGAGGCGAATTTATCCAAACCGGCTTCTCCGATGGCTACCACCTGCGGAAGTCCGGCCAGCATCCGTAACTCCGGCAGGAGTGTTCGGTCGGCCTGCCGGGGATGAATCCCAATGGCATAATAGCCCCTTTCCGGTAGAGTAAGTTGCCGGATGTCCACGGCTACGACGGCCCAATCGTCCGGATTCGCCGGCGGCTGATGCGTATGTATGTCACAATATATCACCACAGTCAACAGTATATCGGAATAAATTCAGGGAACGGGGTCATACCCGCTCCCGCCCCACGGATGACACCGCGCAATTCGCTTGACCGTCAACCACAAACCACGCAACGCGCCATGTTTTTTCAATGCCTGCACGGCATATTCGGAACACGTCGGCGTATAGCGACAGGAGGGAGGCGTCCACGGAGAAATACAGCACCGGTAGAAATAGACCGGCAAGAGCAACAGCCATGTAAAAAAACGCTTCATCCTGACTTTCTCATTTTGGTCTGTTTCCGCATGTCCGTAACCGGGCGTTTCAATCCTGCAACTGCAATGCCTTCTGCAGTGAGGCAATCGCTTTTTCCATCGCCGCGTCGATCACGGCGAAGGAGTCTTTTTGAGCGCCCTGATAGAGAAACGCCAGTAACAACCTCCTGTTCTTTCCTGCCAACAGGCGGAACACGTCCTGTTTCCGCAAACGATAGCTTTCCCGAATCCTGCGTTTAACGAAATTCCGGTCTGCAGCGTGCCGCAGTTTTCTTTTCGACACGCTGACGAGTACGGCAACAGTTGCACCGACTGATGCCGTCGTTACCGGCAGGTATACCACCCTCAATGGAAACGACACGAACGACTCGCCTTCCGCAAAAAGCTTGTCTACATGACGTTTCCATGACAATCGTTCGCTTTTGGGAAACGTTGCCCGCTTAGCGTCCATTCTTTTTCTCTCCGGATTCTTTTTTCAGATACTGTTCCAGCGCAGCTATCATGGAGGGAGCCTCCGGCGTAGGCGCTTCGACGTCGAGCCGCAACCCGGCGTCTATCGCCGCCTTGGCCGTTGACGAACCGAAACAGCCGATTTTGATGTTATCCTGGGTGAAGTCCGGGAAATTTTTCAGCAGAGAAGAAATCCCTGATGGGCTGAAAAAGATGAGCATGTCATAATCGAACTTCTCGTCTTTGGAAAAATCGTTGCTCACCGTCCGGTACATCACGGCCGTTGCATACTGTATCTTTTTCATATCCAGCAGATGCATCAGATCGTCCTTGTGTACGTCGGAAACGGGAAGGAGGTACTTCTCTTTCGAGTGTTTACCGATGATCGTCACCAGATCTTCCGGCTTGCCGGTCTGACCGTAAAAAATCTTTCGCTTCCGGTAGATGATGTATTTCTGCAAATAAACGGCGATGGCCTCGGTCATGCAAAAATATTTCATCGTTTCCGGTATCAGGATTCTCATTTCCTCACACAGATGAAAAAAATGGTCAATGGCTGTACGAGCTGTAAAGATGACGGCGCTGTAATCCAAAACAGAGATGCGTTGTTGTCTGAATTCTTTGGCTGTCAGTGGTTCTACCTTGATAAAGGGACGAAAGTCTATTTCCATCCCATATTTTTCTGCAATATCAAAGTAAGGGGACTTTTCCGATGTCGGTTTCGGTTGTGATATCAGTAATTTTTTAATACTTAATGCCATAAAGTGCTTACCTCAATTGTGTTATACAAATAATTCATACCTTCATACAAAAATAGCAAGGGTACAATTTCTTGGGCGCAAAGGTACGAACTTAAATACAATATTCCGGTATTTTTGTTATAAAAGATACGAACAGTCATGTAAATTAATGTGAATCGATATAGGCCGTAGAAAAAAGCGAACAGGGATAGCGCCCCTGTCAGGTGCTTATAGTCAAGTATCAGCCAGGTAACGGGAAGATATAATGAAATGCCCCACAGACAGGACAGATTACGATATATGGCTTTCCACTGTCTGTTGTTTTCTTTTTCGCTGAATACAAATCCATGAAGCGAATACATGCATTGTTTAAACAGATAAAAAAGGCAGAAAATACCAAAAAATAGCAACAACATTCCATGAATTGAAAAAATGCGCAGGTCATGAAAACCGGCATAGTTGTCATATACCAGATAAATGAAAAGCGAACACAAAAACAATGCTTGAAATATCAGAAAACCCGTGAAAAAGAGATTGTCCTGCACCCGTTCGTCAAACAGGTTTTGACGCTCCTTCGTCGAAAAGAGTTCGTTCAGTATTCTTGTGAACAGCGGAAAATAAAACCGGAAAAGAACGGCAAAGAGCGTGAACAGCGAGAAGACCAACAGCAGAAACGTGTCGTATACAAACTGTTCGTTCCCGACACGGATGCCTATGTATCCTTCAAAAATAGCTGTATTCATGACGTCTGCCCTGCATGTCAAAATTTGCTGCAAAGGTAAGACTTTTCGCGTTAAAAACGGAACCGGTCGCGAAACTTCGCAGGGCGAACGTAACCCTGTGGAACGCAACCCCGTTTTGCGTATAACGGGAGTATGCCTGTTCCACCCCACACAGAGTGAGGCACAAGCGCCGGAAAATCCGTGCAGGAATTGCATAAAAACACGGTGACACAGAGTACACGGGGGGCCTCTCTGTACTTTCCCGGCGGAACGCTCCGTCTTTTTTCTTTCAGGGGGCGCTACCGGGAAGACACGGAGGAATATAGAGAAAATCTCCGTGTCTTCGTCTCCGTGTTGAAATGAATGCCTGGCGAACGTTTCGAAAATTTCCGCCGAATTTACTGTGTTTATCCCCCATTTATCGTATCTTCGCAGCCATGAAGAACAATTATTTTATTTATAAACAATAGCTTCGATGAAAAGAAACATGATTTTACTGCTTGCTGCAGCTATGTTCGGTAATCTTTCGTGCCGGGTGAATACGGATTCATCCGCTGGCGAGAAAGGGATTGCTGCATTTGATGAACTCTCCGGCCGGTTTGCCGAACCGCCCAAAGAGTATGGGACTGCCCCGCTGTGGGTGTGGAATACGCGCGTGACGCACGAACTGATTGACGCGTCCATGAAGGATTTAAAGAAACAGGGTTTTGGCGGTGTATTTATTCATCCCCGTCCGGGATTGATTACGGAATATATTTCGGACGAATGGTTTGAGTTGTGCCGGTACACGGTGGAAACGGGAAAAAAGCTGGACATGGATGTATGGCTTTATGATGAAAATTCGTATCCGAGCGGGTTTGCGGGAGGACATGTGCCGGCCGAGATGCCCGAAAGCTACAATCAGGGCAAAAGCTTGCTGTCGGAAAAATATGAGGTCTTTCCCGATACCGTGCCGGAAGCGTTTCTGTGCTACAGGAAGGAAAACGAAGGGTTCCGGGAGATTACTGCCGGGATGAAGGACGAACTCGGTAAGAAAGGCGAATATTATGTGCTGAAAAAGGGTTACGACCGCCCGTCGCCCTGGTACGGCGGTTTTTCGTACGTTGACCTGCTGTACCCCGGCGTGACGGAGAAATTTATTGAAATCACACTGGACGGCTACAAGCGAACGCTGGGCGATGAATTTGGCAAGGCCGTGCCCGGCTGGTTTACCGACGAGCCGAACATCAGTCCGCCCGATGGTATCCGCTGGACGCCGGACCTGTTCGACGTGTTTCAGGCCAGATGGGGATATGACCTGAAAGCCTGCCTGCCTTCCCTGTTCGAAGAAACGGGCGAGTGGAAAAAGGTGCGTCACAATTACACGCAAACGCTGCTGCAACTCTTCATCGACCGTTGGGCGAAACCCTGCTACGAATACTGCGAAGCGAACCATCTCAAACTGACCGGCCATTACTGGGAACACGGCTGGCCGAATGTGGCCGACGGAGGCGACAACATGGCCATGTATGCCTGGCATCAGCAGCCGGCTATCGACATGCTTTTCAACCAGTACAACGACGTATCGCCGCAGGCGCAGTTCGGGAACATACGTGCCGTAAAGGAACTGAGCAGCGTCGCCAACCAGATGGGTTACAGGCGCACGTTGAGCGAAACCTACGGCGGCGGCGGCTGGGAAGAGACCTTCCGCGACTTCAAGCGGCTGGGCGACTGGGAATATGCGCTGGGCGTCAACTTTATGAACCAGCACCTGGCACACCTGAGCATTGCCGGGGCACGGAAATATGATTATCCGCCGACCTTCTCCGAACATTCTCCCTGGTGGCCTTACTACAGAGACCTGAATGTATACTTTGCCCGCCTGTCGATGGCGCTGTCGGCCGGCGAACAGGTCAACGACATCCTGATCCTCGAACCGACTTCTTCCGTCTGGCTCTATTATGCCTACCGGTACAGCCATCCGGCCTACATGGAAATCGGAAAGTCATTCCAGCAGTTCGTCACCGCCCTTGAAAAAGCGCAGGTGGAATATGACCTCGGATCGGAGAACATCATCAAAGACCGGGGAAAAGTATCCGGAAAGAAATTCACAGTCGGTCGTCGGGCATATTCGAAAGTCGTGATTCCGCCGATGACCGAAAACCTGGATGCTCCCACCTTCGCCCTGCTGCGTATATTTGCGGAAAACGGCGGTACGATTCTGGCGTATGCCCAACCGACGCTTGTAGACGGTGCTCCGAACGACGACCTGCGGGCCTTCTTCTCCGACCCGGCTCGCGTGACCCTGCTGACCGCTTCCGCCTCGCCGGACCCGGCGCCCTGTCTGCAGGACGACATCCGTTTCCGGGCAGTGTCCGGCAACGACCTCTACCATCACCGCCGGATCATGGAAGACGGGCAGATCCTGTTCCTCTCCAACGCCAGCCTGACCGAAACGGCCAAAGGAAACATACAGTTGAAGGGAAAGGATGCTATCGAACTGGATGCCCTGACCGGGCAAATCGTTGACTTTCCCGAAACCGGCGGAAACGGACGGATCGAACTGAGTTACGACCTGCCCCCGGCCGGCAGCCTGCTGCTGTACGTGTTCGACAAAAAGCAGCACGGCTATGCTCTGCCCGAACGGGCGGGCCGGTATGTGGAAGTGCCCTCCGAAACACCGGTTTCCGTCCATCCGGAGACAGACAACGTACTGACCGTTGACTTCTGTGATTTGACGCTCGGCAAAGAGCAGTACAGGGATTTGCACGTATATGATGCGGCAGACAGGACGTTTAAACATCACGGCTTCCAGAGCGGCAACCCGTGGAATACCTCCGTGCAGTACAAAAACAGCATCGTCAGCCGCGACACGTTTACGACCGGCGGTTTCACGGCCTCCTACCGGTTCACCGTCAATGCCGCTTTCGATGTTTCCGGTTTACAGGCCGTCGTGGAGCGTCCCGGCCTCTACGAAATCAGCATCAACGGTCATGCGGTCACGCCCCTGCCCGACGTGTGGTGGTTGGACCGCGAAATGGGCGTCTGTCCGATCGGGGACTATGTGAAACAGGGAGAAAACGTACTGTCGTTGAAGTTACCGGCAATGAAACTGCTGGCCGAAATCGAACCGGTCTATATCCGGGGACCGTTCCGGGTGACACCGGTCGCCAAAGGCTGGGAAATCACCGCACCCGCCGAAACGCTTGCAACGGGCAGCTGGAAAGCGCAGGGTTGGCCGTTCTATTCGGGCGCCATGCTGTATACGAAGACATTCCGCGTCACCGACCCGTCAGGCCGTTACGCCGTGCAGGCGGACGACTGGAAAGGCACGGTAGTCGAAGTATCGGTCAACGGAAATGCCGCCGGCCTGATCGCATTTGATCCTTATACCGTCGACGTATCCGGCCTGCTGAAAGAGGGGGAGAATACCATAGCGGTGAAAGTCATCGGCAGCAACAAAAACCTGCTGGGTCCGTTCCACAACAACCCGGCGCCGGGATTAACCTCTCCCGGACATTTCCGGAATGTGAAAACGTATCCTCCCGGAAATGACTATCAACAGCTGGATTACGGACTGATGAAAGAATTTGTCCTGAAGAAAGCCGAATGACCCGAACCGGGTTACGTTTTTTTTGAGATGCAGTAAGGAACTGTATGGCAATAAACCACCCCTTTACGGGTCTGTTTTTTGCCATACTTCCTCCTGATTAAGCGCTAAAAGGCGGTAGTAGAGCATCCCGCCAGGGATGCCGGTATGATTTTGTGCAGGTGCATATCTTCCCCGCAGGGGAATCCTGTCAATAGAAAAACGGGTATCCCTTTTCCCTGTTCCCCGTCAGGGGATTCATAAACAGAGGTGAATGCCCGTCAGGGCCATCCGGCACGTTGACAACCGGTGTTTTCTATGGATATGTTTACCCTGACGGGCAATGCACTAAACGCTAAAGCCCGGGCAGCGTGCAGCCGGATAGCGGGCTTCATCATTTATCATTTATTATTCATCATTATTTGACGGCATCCCCCGAAATTTGGGGGGTATCTCCCAAAGTTTGGCGGGTATTCTCCGAAGTTTGGCGGGCGTCCCCCGAAGTTTGGCGGGTGTCGCTCAAAGTTTGGCGAACGTCGCTCAAAGTTTGGCGAACGTCGCTCAAAGTTTGGCGACCGTCGCTCAAAGTTTGGCGCACGTCGCTCGAAGTTTGGCGAACGTCGCTCAAAGTTTGGCGAACGTCGCTCGAAGTTTGGCGGACGTCGCTCAAAGTTTGGCGGGCGTCGCTCGAAGTTTGAGAGACGCCGCTTAAGGATTCATTTTCCTGCGAGATGGATTTTCTCTCGCAGGAAACGGTTTCCTTTTCCCGGGAGAGGGGCTTCTTTCCATAAATCTTTTTTATACTGCACGCGGTATCGTTTTGTGCAAAAACAGGCAGTTAGCAGCTAATAGAATAGTAGTCGGCAGTTCTGTGATACGACGAAGCTGTCCGCTCAAATCCTCACGTTTACGCCTTTTCCTCCAACGGCCGCTTTTCTGCCAACCGCCCTCTACTAACTACTAGCTACTAACTACTAACTACCCCTTTATGCACAAAACTATACCGCGTGCAGTATAATTCAGGTTCCGCATATCCCGGCAAAGGAACAGTAACTGCATGTTCTGGAGAGGGAGGTCCGGGTGAAGGAGACGTCCGGGTGGAAGAGGCTGTCCAGGCAAGCCCGCAAACAGTCCTCGAATGTTTGACGGTGTTCTGTAAAATCGGTCACCTGTTTTTTTTCTTTGCCGATGTAGATGGCCGGATTAAATTCGCCGAAGAGGTCGCGCATGTAGTAAACAGTCGGTTGAAGCGGTACGACGCCTTCCGTTTCGCCATACATCCAGGCATACATGAAGACCTGCATGATCGCCGGCGGACGTTTCTCGTCCGCCGGATCAAAAAGGCTTTCGACCGTCTTGAAATCAAGCGTTTTTTTCATGCCCGTCTTGTAATCTACGATCCGGACGATTCCGCCGACTTCGTCCAGCCGGTCGATGAAGCCCTTCAAGCGTACCACCTGTCCGTTCGTCAGCGTAAACAGCGTTTGCATCTTTTTTTCCGACCGGAGGTAACGAAAAGGCGTCAGTTGGCGGTCACGTTC
>JAITAY010000247.1 GCA_031283915.1 Tannerella sp. | reverse complement strand
CTCTTAAAGATCAAATCATTTTTAGGATCAAGATAACGTGCCATTTTTCTTTCATTTTTCATTATTGTTTCACACGCGACAAAGATACACAATAATATGGTGTGCCCGTATGACTGTTTCAGGTTATGCACCTCCGGTTCGACAACCGCATTTGCGCAAGTGTCGAAAAAACGCCCGGAAAAGAACTTGAGTACGGTCAAAATGATAAACCTGCGTAACAGGAGTATTTCATTTCCCATTCCTAAGGAGCTGTCTGAAAATAAACCATCCATTTACGGGTCTGTTTTTCACCATACTTCCTCCTGAAAATGCTTACATACCCCGGTATGCGCGCATTTTCAGTCGTTGGATGGCAAAAAACATCTCCCGTAAATTGGGATGGTTTATTTCCAGACAGTTCCTAAGGGAAATAAGAAGAGGACACGTCATTATTCGTTTCGATAGGAAGGATTTTTATCTTGGTTACAAAATAACATTATGGGAAAAATTATCGCATTAGCAAATCAAAAAGGAGGGGTTGGCAAGACAACTACCACCATCAATCTGGCAGCCTCGCTGGCCGCTTTCGAGAAAAAAGTACTGGTTGTCGACGCCGATCCGCAGGCCAATGCCTCGTCCGGGCTGGGTATCGACATAAAAAGCATTGACTGTTCGCTCTATGACTGCCTGATCAACGGAGAAGAAAGCCGCAAGGTGCTTGTCTCGACCGCACTGGAAGGGCTGGAAGTCCTGCCGTCCCACATCGACCTGGTGGGCGCGGAAATAGAGATGCTCAATATGGAAGATCGGGAATACACGCTGAAAAAAATTCTTCTTCCGCTGAAAAATGAGTACGACTTTATCCTGGTCGACTGCTCGCCCTCGCTGGGACTGATCACCGTCAATGCCCTGACGGCTTCCGATTCGGTCATTATTCCCGTACAATGCGAATACTTTGCGCTGGAAGGCATCAGCAAACTGCTCAATACGATTAAACTCATCAAGGCCAAACTGAATCCGGAACTGGAAATCGAAGGCTTTCTGGTTACCATGTACGACGCCCGTTTGCGGGTCGCCAACGAAATCTACGAAGAGGTCAGGAGACTGTTTCAGGAACTGGTATTCAGGACGGCGATCCAGCGGAATGTGAAACTGATCGAGGCCTCCAGTTTCGGACAACCGGTCTTACTCTACGATGCCGAATCGAAAGGCTCGGCCAATCACATGCAACTGGCTCAGGAACTGATTGAAAAAAATAAATAAATCACAGGAGGATGGTAAAACCGAATAAAAACCGACTGGGACGCGGTCTGGATGCGCTGCTTACCGTAGATGAGCCGAAGACAGGCGGCTCGTCGTCCATCAGCGAAATCGAATTAAGCAAAATCGAGCCGAATCCCAATCAGCCCCGCACCTTTTTTGAAAACGAAGCAATGGAAGAGCTGACGGCCTCTATCCGTACGCACGGCATTATCCAGCCGATTACACTGAAGGAAATTGCGCCGGACAGATACCTGATCATCGCGGGCGAACGCCGTTACCGCGCTGCATTGAAGGCCGGGCTGCAACAGGTGCCGGCCTACATCAAAACCGCCGCCGATGAAAACGTAGCCGAAATCGCACTGATTGAAAACATCCAGCGGGAAGACCTGAATGCCATTGAAATCGCCTTGACGTATCAAAAGTTAATCGACACAAAGGGATACACGCAGGAAGCCTTGAGCGAACGGGTCGGGAAAAAACGGGCGACCGTTACCAACTATCTGCGACTGCTGAAACTGCCTGCGGAAATACAGATGGGATTGAAGAACAAACGGATCGACATGGGACATGCACGCGCATTGATTCCGATGGAAGACCCGGAAATACAGTTAGCGCTGTATGAACAGATCTTGGCAGACGGGTTATCGGTACGCCAGGTGGAAGAACTGGTACGGAATGCGTCGGAAGAGGAAAATGAAGCGCCCGAGACGCCGGCGCCGCTTGCAAAAAGCGCCCGAAAACGGTTGCCCGAGGAATACAAGGCGCTTAAAAGCCAGTTGTCCGATTTTTTTCGGCTCAAGGTAAAATTAACCTGCGATACCGAAAAAGGAAAAGGGAAAATCGTCATCCCGTTTGATTCCGAAACGGAACTGGAACATATCATAGAATTGCTGGATCGAACGAAATAACAAATATCAATCCGGGTGGAGTATTGTTGTAAAATAATCATTATGACCTTCGTTATTGTATCAAACGGCCTGGTGTTTCCAGCCCGTGCGCAGGAAACCGGGACAACCGGAAATGACACGGTGCCCCGCCTCTTTGCCGATTCGATGCAGGTCGGAAAATTACAACAGGTAGATACACTGGTGCAGCTGGAAATGACAGTTGCGCCGCTCTTCAAGCCGAACTCCAGACGGGCGGTCATTTATTCGGCCGTGTTTCCCGGATTGGGACAAATCTACAACCGGAAGTACTGGAAATTACCTCTGGTATACGGAGGATTCATGGGTTTTATGTATGCCGTTACCTGGAATAACAAGAATTACCGGGATTACTCGCAGGCTTATTTTGACCTCTCAAAAGAGGATCCGAACAATCCCGAAAGCTGGCATGAAAGCTGGCTCAGTTTTGTGCCGGCCGGCCGGGATCCGGCCAGCTACCTGACGGATGCCAACTTCAAAAGCCGCCTGAATAACGGCCGTGACTTTTACCGCCGTTACCGGGATTTAAGCATTATCCTGACCGTCGGCTGGTATTTTATTTGCATGGCCGATGCCTATGTCGATGCCCAGATGTTTGATTTCGACATATCTCCCGATTTGTCCCTGCGCATAGAGCCGGTCATATCTCCGGCTACGCGCTACACCATGTCTCTGTATGGTTTGAGTTGCAATATTAAATTTTAGATGACAATGAAACAAATAATCCTGACACTGTGTGCCCTCTGTGCCGTTTCCGCCGCTCATGCACAGGTGGAGTACGAAGAAGAAACGGTAAAAGAAGAGGTTGCCTATTCGGCCTTATCGTCTGATTCCATCTATGCGGAGATCGGACTGATGCCGGAGGTACTGGATGAAAACGTGAAAAATCTGCTCCAAAGCTGGCACATGCAATATTTCTCCAATGTCGAGAAGTATTGTCTGGATGAGGATGCGAATGTCTCCTTTCCGGAGGAAGTCTACCGGCAGCGGATAGCGCGGATGCCTTGCGTCATTCCGATGACCTATAATCAGATTGTACGGAATTGCATCGACCTGTACGCCGGTCGGCGGCGCGAGCTGATACGCTACATCATGGGCATGGCCGACGTGTATTTCCCGATTCTGGAACAGATTCTGGATGAACACCAGTTGCCGCTTGAGCTTAAATACCTCGCAGTGGTGGAAAGCGCATTAAATCCCCATGCCCTGTCGCGTGTCGGGGCGGCCGGGCTGTGGCAGTTCATGTTCCCGACCGCCAAAATCTATGGTCTTGAGATCAACAGCCTGATTGACGAACGCCTGGATCCCTACAAGGCGACGCACGCCGCCTGCCGTTATTTCAAGGAAATGTACGAAATGTATGGCGACTGGTATTTTACGCTGGCGGCCTACAATTGTGGCCCCGGAAATGTGAACAAAGCCATTCACCGGGCAGGCAACAAGACGAATTTCTGGGACGTTTTCCCTTACCTGCCGAAAGAAACGCGCTCCTACGTTCCTCTTTTCATCGCGGTGGCCTATGTCATGACCTATCATTGCGAGCATAACCTCTGCCCGATCCGGACAAATCTTTCCGTAGCCTCGGATACGTTGATGATCAACCGCCTGCTGCATCTCCGGCAGGTGTCCGAGGTGCTCAATGTGGACTTCGAACTGGTGAAAATGCTCAATCCGCAATACAAACGCGACATCATTCCGGGGAGCATCCAGCCTTCCGTATTGAAACTTCCGGTGTCGGCTACTTACAGCTTCATTCACCAGGAAGACTCGGTCTATCTGCACCGGGTGGAAGAATTGCTGGCCAACTGTAAACCCGTAAACCTTGCCGGAGAAATCGGATCAGACACCCGCGAAACCATCCGCCATACGGTAGCGAGCGGCGAAAACCTGTATATCATTGCCAATCGCTATGGCGTGACAGCCAAGGATATTCGCAAATGGAACCGGTTAAATTCTAATCGGGTAGCCAAAGGCCGGCGGCTGATTATTCACATCGACAACGGCGGACTTACGTATGCCGCCAAAGAAGAACCCCCTGCCGAAGAGAATAAAAGCGTTGTCGTTTCATCCGTCAAGGTGGCGAAACCCCAAACGGCACCGGACGCCGGCAAGGAGGGTAACACAATCTCATACACCGTTCAGTCAGGCGATTCGCTGTATTCGATATCGAAAAAATATCCGGGCGTGACGGTTGCGAAAATACAATCGGTCAACCGGATGAAGGACAATAAACTGCGAATCGGTCAGGTGTTGAAAATCCCGGTCGGATAACTGCAAGAAAATCATTAAATGTGTAGCCCTATGGATGAAGATGCTGTCTCTTTGGAAGAACAAAGGATACAGGAAGAGTTCAACCTGCTGATAGATGATTACCTGCATACCAATCACCGGCGGAAGGTGGATCGCATTACCAAGGCGTTTCAGCTTGCCAGGGAAGCGCATCGCGGTGCCATACGTAAGGACGACGATCCTTTCATCATGCATCCGCTGGCCGTTGCCCGTATCGTATGCAAAGAGATAGGGTTAGGCTCCACGTCGATTTGTGCGGCGCTGTTGCATGACGTGGTTGAGGACACCGACTATACCGTGGAAGACATCCGAAAAATGTTTGACAACAAGATCGCTGAAATCGTAGACGGGTTGACTAAAATCACCTTCAAAGAACAGCATGTTGACAAACAGGCCGAACAAACCGCGCTTCCCCTTCCCGATTCAACGACCCGGCCGACTTCCAAACAGGCTGAAAACTTCCGCAAACTCCTGCTGACCATGAGCAGCGACATCCGCGTTGTGCTGGTCAAGATTGCCGACCGGCTGCACAACCTGCGTACGCTCGGTTCCATGAAACCCACCAGCCAGTTCCGTACCATTGGCGAAACCCTGTACATTTACGCCCCCCTGGCCAACCGGCTGGGACTTCACACCATCAAGACCGAACTGGAAAACCTCTGTTTCAAATACGAACATCCGAAGGAATATGAGAACATCCACAATAAACTGTGTACGGTGGAGCGTTCCCGTCAAATTCTGTTTCAAAACTTCGCCAAGCCGATCAATGAAAAGCTACATGCCATGAACCTGACCTACGAAATATGGGATCGCATCAAATCGCCCTACTCTATCTGGCAGAAGATGGAGGCCAAAAAAATCCTGTTTGAAGACATTTACGACATTTTCGCCGTTCGGATCATCTTCGAATCCAAGGAAGGCATCGACGACAAAAACATGTGCTGGGACATTTATACGGTCATTACGGACATCTACCCCGTACATCCCGAACGCACGCGGGACTGGGTCAGCCGGCCGAAAGCCAACGGCTATCAGGCGCTGCAACTGACGATCATGGGGCCGGATGGAAAATGGATCGAGATACAAATCCGGAGCCGGCGCATGGATGACATTGACGAAAAAGGGTTTGCCGCTCACTGGAAATACAAGGATGATAAAGGAAACATCGAAGAAGACACGGAACTGGAGAAATGGCTGCATACCATTACCGAAATTCTGGAGAATCCGAATCCCGATTCGCTGGATTTTCTGGACACCATCAAAATGAATCTGTTCTCGTCCGAAATATTCGTATTCACGCCGAAGGGAGAAATCAAAGTATTGCCCCAGGGTGCTACCGCCCTTGATTTTGCCTACGAACTCCACACGGACATCGGAAACAACTGCATCGGCGCCAAAGTAAACCATCGTTTAGTGCCCCTCAGCCATCCGCTGACGAACGGAGACCAGATTGAAATCCTGACCTCCCATTCGCAACATCCCTCCAGCGAATGGCTGGCATATGTCGTCACCGCCAAGGCGCGTACCAAAATCGAAGCCGTATTGAAGCGCGTCCGTAAAGAACTGGCCAAAAAGGGTGAACAGAAACTGATTGACTGTTTCCGGAATGCAGGCATAGAACCGATTAGCTCCTACATGGATAAAGTGGCTGTATATTATGGTTTTCCCAGGCGGGACGATCTCTGTTACGCCATTGAAAAGGGAGACGTCGCGCTTCCCGAAAACATCCGCAAAATCCTGAAGGACAAAACCGACAATATCCTTTTCAAGCGCGTAAAAGACGTACTTCATGTAGGTCAGAAGAAAAAAAACCCGTCGGAGCGCCTTGAGTATGACCGCAGCCGGTCGTACGTGCTCAGTGAAAGCGAATTTGGGAGGAATTACGTGGTGGCCAGTTGTTGCAAACCCATTCCGGGTGACGACGTGCTGGGTTTCTTCAACGACGACAGTACGGTGGTCGTTCATAAACGTTCCTGTTCGATTGCCATGCGCTTGAAAAGCATTTTCAGCGAACGTATTCTTTCCACGGTATGGAGCAGCCACACTCATTTTTCCTTCGAAGCCACGCTGGAAGTAAAGGGCATCGACTCGGTCGGCGTATTGAGTACGATTGCCAGGACTATTTCCGACGGTTTCAATGTAAACATCAAGCGGCTGCTGATTGAGACCAATGACGGCGTATTTGAAGGAACGATCAAGATGCTGGTACATAACGTGGACGACATCCACCGGATGTGCGTTGCCCTCTCCAAAATCAAGCATGTCCAGTCGGTAGTCCGTATTGCGGATTAGCACATCGAGCAAGAAAGACTTAATCTTTTTTGAGGCGCTATTTTTAACGGAACACACAGAGGCCGACAGAGGAAAAAATCTTCGTGTGCTCCGCGTCTCCGTATTTTTGTACAATTCCTGCGTCAATTTGTTTTATACTGCGCGCATTTTCAGTCGTTGGATGGCAAAAAACATCTCCCGTCAAT
>JAITAY010000232.1 GCA_031283915.1 Tannerella sp. | reverse complement strand
GTAGTTAGTAGTCCCCCAATAAAAGCATACAGCCCACTCCAAATAACGGGATCAAAAAGCCCTTCATTACACAAAATAGAATGGATGGATATAAGGTTTTTGCAATATTGTTACACAGGAGCTTTGCTACATGTCCGGCACGTCTCCGGACTTTCCCGATAAACCTCCCGAGTATCTGAATGAACCTCCCGAATAGTTGAATAAAGCTCCCGAATAGTTGAATGAAATTTCCGAATACCTGAATGAAGCTCCCGAATACCTGAATGAAGCTCCCGAATACGCCAATAAACCTCCGGGAAGGTCTGGTATTACACGAAAATAGAATGGGTTGTATATAAGGTTTTTGCAATGTTGTTACACAGTAGAGGGCGGTTGGCAGACAGCTCCTTAGGAGGGAAAAAAACAACTGCCGATTACTATTCTACCAACTACCTGTTTCTCCGCAATGTCTTCCCACGCGCAGTATAGAGACCGAAATAAATAAAGTGTAAGCGAACCTCCGCCAATGCCTCCGCAGGGCTTTAGCCCCATGCTTCCGATTGCCGTCGGTTGTTAACCGACGGGCGGGCGAACTGCGCCACCCTGTCTCTTCCCCTGTTGAAAATTAATCTTGCGTCCTTTCAAAATATCATTTACCTTTGGAACGGATTTTACATCTGTGCTGGAAATTATTTATTATATGGAATCATTTGTTCATTTACACGTACATACGCAATATTCCCTGCTGGACGGACAGGCGTCGATTGATGCGCTGCTTGACAAGGCACAAGGCGACGGCATGAGAGCCATGGCCATCACCGACCATGGCAATATGTTTGGCGTCAAGGAATTTTACAATAAGGTCAAGAAAAAAAACAGCAAATACCTGGCTGCTGTCGAGGCATACGAGAGTGAATTGAAAACGCTGGACGACAAAGCGCATCCGAGTCCGGAGGAGCAGGAACGCAGGGAGGAACTGTCGGAAAAAATCAGGGAATGTAAGGGGAATCTATTCAAGCCCATTATAGGCTGTGAATGTTACTGCGCCCGCAACGGTCGCGACAGCAAATCTTCGAAGGAAGACCTCGGCGGATGGCACCTGATTCTCCTGGCAAAGACGCTGAAAGGATATAAAAACCTGATTAAAATGGTTTCGCTTTCGTGGACGGAAGGTTTCTACCGGAATCCGCGCATCGACAAATCGCTGCTGGAGAAGTATCACGAAGACTTGATTGTCTGCTCGGCGTGTCTGGGCGGCGAAGTGCCGCAGTGGATTTTGAACGGCCGGAATGATTTGGCCGAAGAATCGGTACTCTGGTTCAAGCGTCTTTTCGGCGACGATTATTATCTCGAACTCCAGCGTCACGAAACCTCCAAACCGGAGGCAGACCGGGAAGTGTATCCCAAACAGGTGGAGGCCAACAAGGTCTTGATCGAACTGGCTCGCAAGCATAACATTAAACTGATTGCTTCCAACGACGTACATTTTGTGAACGAAGACGACGCCGAAGCGCATGACCGCCTGATCTGCCTGAGTACCGGTAAAGATATCGACGACCCGAAACGGATGCGCTATTCTCAACAGGAATGGTTGAAAACGGCAGCTGAAATGAATGCCATTTTTGCCGACATCCCCGAATCGCTTGCCAATACGCTGGAAGTAGCTGAAAAAATAACCTTCTACTCCATTGACTCCGATGCGTTGATGCCATTCTTTCAGATTGATCCGTCTTTCGGAACAGAGGAGGGCTACCGCCGGAATTATCAGGAAGCCGACCTGATCCAGGAATTTGGAGAAAAGAATTACAGGCGGCTGGGCGGTTACGATAAAGTCATTCGTATCAAACTCGAAGCCGACTACCTGACCCATTTGACGATGCAGCACGTCCACGAACGTTACGGGGATGACCTTTCGGACGAACTGAGGGAGCGTATTGAATTTGAACTGACCACAATGAAGACGATGGGTTTTCCCGGCTACTTTCTGATCGTGCAGGACTTTATTTCCGCCGCAAGAGAAATGGGCGTGTCCGTCGGGCCGGGACGCGGCTCTGCCGCCGGCTCGGTAGTGGCATACTGTTTGGGAATCACCAATATCGATCCGATCAAGTATGATTTGCTCTTCGAGCGATTCCTCAATCCCGACCGTATTTCCATGCCCGATATCGACATTGACTTCGACGACGATGGACGGGGTAAAGTCCTGAAGTGGGTGACGGAAAAATACGGTCAGGAGCGGGTGGCTCACATCATTACTTACGGCACGATGGCGACCAAAATGGCGATCAAGGACGTAGCACGCGTGGAGAAATTGCCGCTGAGCGAATCCAACCGCCTGGCCAAACTGGTGCCGGACAAAATTCCCGACCGCAAACTTACACTCAAAAACGCTATTGAACACGTGCCTGAATTGAAACAGGCGGCCAACAGCGACGACCCGCTTTTAAGCAATACATTGAAATTTGCCCAGAAACTGGAGGGGAACGTACGCAATACCGGCGTACATGCTTGTGGCATTATCATCGGGCAACAGGACATTTCGGACATTGTACCCGTCAGCATCGCCGAAGACAAGGATACCGGCGAAAACATCCTCGTCACCCAGTACGAAGGCTCTGTGATCGAAGAAACGGGATTGATCAAGATGGACTTCCTCGGCTTAAAGAACCTTTCCATCATCCGGGAAGCGATCGAAAACATCGCTCAAACCACCGGAAAATATATTGATATTGACCGCATCGACTTCAATGACAAAAAAACGTATGAACTGTTTTGCCAGGGTAAAACAACCGGCATCTTCCAGTTTGAATCGGCCGGTATGCAAAAGTATTTGAAGGAATTACAGCCCTCCAAATTCGAAGACTTGGTTGCGATGAACGCGCTCTACCGTCCGGGGCCGATGGATTACATCCCGTCCTTTATCGCCCGAAAGCATGGCCGGGAAGAGATCACGTACGATATTCCCGTCATGAAACGCTACTTGGAAGACACCTACGGAATTACGGTCTATCAGGAGCAGGTGATGCTGCTCTCCCGCCTGCTGGCCAATTTCACCCGGGGCGAAAGCGACACGTTACGCAAGGCCATGGGAAAAAAGATGATAGACAAAATGAATGAAATGAAGGAAAAGTTCATCAGCGGCGGAATGGCCAACAGATACGACCGGGCTATACTGGAAAAAATCTGGAAAGACTGGGAAAAGTTTGCCATGTACGCATTCAACAAAAGCCATGCAACCTGCTATTCATGGATCGCCTATCAGACAGCTTATTTGAAAGCGCATTATCCGTCCGAATACATGGCGGCCGTATTGAGCCGGAACCGTTCGAACATCAAGGATATAACCAAAGCCATGGAGGAATGTAAGGCGATGGGTATTCAGGTGCTGGGGCCGGACGTCAACGAGTCGGTACTGAAATTCGGCATCAACAAGCGGGGTAACATCCGTTTCGGACTGGGCGCAATCAAGGGCGTAAGCGGAAACATCGTTGACAATATCCTCGAAATGAGGAAAAAAGGTGGCCCCTTCAAGAACATCTTCGACTTCATTGAGCGTCTCAACATCTTCAACTGCAACAAAAGAGTGATTGATGCACTCGCCTTGGCGGGTGCTTTCGACAATCTCAACATCCGGCGTGAGCCGCTTGTCACGCTCGGCGAAAAGGGAGAAACTTTTTCCGAAATCCTCCTGCGCTACGGCCATAAATATCATTCGGATAAAGCATCTACCAAGCAATCGCTTTTCGATGGCTTTGAAAGTATCGAAATCGCCCGGCCGCCGATTCCGGTATGTATGGCGTGGAGCGATCTCGAACGGTTGAACAGGGAAAAGGAATACATCGGGATTTATTTGTCCGCACATCCGCTTGATGAATACCGCATCATCCTGAATTACGTTTGCAATGCAAGTATGGCGGAGATTGCCGATCTGACCCCGTTGAAAGGGAAAAACCTGCTGTTGGGCGGTATCGTAACCGGCGTCAGGGAAGGCGTTTCCAAGACCGGCAAGCCGTATATGATTCTCAAACTTGAAGATTTCAGCGGCAGCGGAGAAATTCCTTTGTTCGGGAACGATTTCATCGAATACGCCAAGTACGGAAAACCGGGCGTCTATCTGCTGATCACTGCCGTTGTCCAGCCACGGAAGTGGAAGGAAGAGGAAATCGAAATCAAAATCAAATCTGTCCAATTGCTGCAGGACGTGAAGAATGAGTTGGTCAAAAACATCAAGATTACGTTGCCTGTCAGCAAACTGGATAACCAAATCATTAATGAACTGTCCGTATTCATTAAAAATAATCCCGGGAAGACCCAACTGTGTTTCACAATAACGGACAGTGATCACCAAGTGTATCTGGACTTGTTTTCGAGGAGTTTACATCTACAAGTCACGCAAAGTTTAATCGATTTTATCAATGAACGGGAAGAGATGGAATTTACAATTAACAACTAATATCCGTAAGATATAAAAATAATTCGTACCTTTGGTTTCCCATTTAAATATAGAACAATTAATTATGTTACGAACGATTACAGATGAGAATTTTAATGAAGTGCTGAACGAAGGCAAACCACTTGTTCTCGACTTCTGGGCGGAATGGTGCGGGCCTTGCCGTACCCTGGCTCCTATTATTGATGAACTGGCTTCCGAATATAACGGAAAGGTAATCATCGGCAAAGTCAATGTAGATGAAAACAACGATCTCGTATCCCAGTATGGCATCCGGAGTATCCCGACCGTTATGTTCATCAAAAACGGGCAACTTGTAGACAAACAAGTAGGAGCTTCCGCAAAATCCAACTATATCAATAAGATAAAAAATCTGTTGAAGTAGAATTATCTTTGGGATTGATTTGCTTTTTCCCTTTACGCATTAAGAATGCATAAAGGGAAAGGTTTTTATTTGCTTTGTTCATGCTTTTGTTACGACAAAACAAAATTGTAACCTGAGTTTTGATAAGCGAATCGGGAACATAATGGATATACAGTGAAAAAAAATTGTGCGGAGTAGCCGTTTTATGCATAAACGACAATCGCACAACGACGATATTTTATGAACCGGATACTTTAGCCTGCGAATAAACAGACAGACCAAAGTCCCACCGGGGTGACACTTATCCCGTCTCCGGAAGGCGTCGCTATACCTTTACCTTGCCGATGTTTTTCCCATTGATCGGGAAATTGCTTCCACCATCAGTTTAGCTGTGCGTTGCGATGCGCCGGGCTGTCCCAGTGCGTGAATCACTTCGTCATAGCCCTTCAGCATCCGGTTACGGCAGGCAACATCGTACAGCAACCGTTGCAGTTCCGCCCGGATACGTTCGCGCGTGAATTTGGCGCCGAATAATTCGCGGACGATTTCACGTCCGGCAATCAGGTTGACCAGCGAAATATACGGGACATGGAAAAAGTGCCGGAAAATAAAATTCACCAGTTTCCCACCCCAAAAATAATAGCAAACCACCTGGGGAATACGGAACAGAGCTGTTTCCAGCGTCGCCGTACCCGATGTCACCAATGCGGCATGACTGTGCTCCAGGATCGCATACGTCTGTCCGAAGACCACCGGAATCGCCTTTCCGGCCATGTAAGGCTCGTAATCTTTCCGTTCCAGTCCCGGAGCGCCGGCAATCACACACGGATGATCCGGGAAAGACGAAGCAGCCTCGAGCATGACGGGCAGGTTTTTCCTGATTTCCTGACGGCGGCTTCCGGCCAGTAAGGCAAGCAACGGCTGCTCCGTCAAGCCGTTTATCCGGAAAAAGGTATCTTCCCGACGACCGGCCTGTTCGCGGTAAGCGGCAACGGCGTCTACCGACGGATTCCCGACGTAGTCCACCGGATAATTCAACTGTTGAAAAAAAGCCTGCTCAAACGGAAAAATACAGAACATCCGGTCTACGTAGCGGCGGAATGAACGGATGCGGTACGTTTTCCACGCCCATATTTTCGGGGAAATATAGTAATACACCGGCAACTGTAATTCCGTCTTTACGTATTTGGCGATCTTGAGATTAAAGCCCGGATAATCCACCAGTATCACCACATCCGGCCGGAAATCGCGAATCGCTTCGCGACCGATTCGCAGGTTACGCAGAATGGTACGGGCATGCAACAGCACCGGTACGACGCCCATGTATGCCATCTCCCGGTAATGCTTCACCAGCAGGCCGCCTGCCTGTTGCATCAAATCGCCTCCGAAGAAACGAAAATCCGCTGCCTGATCCCGCTCCTTCAAGGCAACCATCAGATTGGAAGCATGAAGATCACCGGAAGCTTCGCCTGCTATGATAAAGTATTTCATCCGTCGTCAATCTGTGTCCGTTAAATTCGCAGATCCCACTGCTTCAGTGTTTCCAGAAATGCGCAGTCGGTCACATCTATCCGCCCGGGAACGAGCGACGCATAGCCTTCGCTCAGTCGCTGTATGTCATGATCCGTTCCGGCAGAGTCCAGGTTCATAAACTCACCCGCAAGCCAGTAATAAGGTTTTCCCTCCGGGTTTTCCGTCCGGCAAAACTCCCTGATCCATCGCCCATCCGCCTGACGGCAAGAGGCAATCCCTTTCACCCGGGGCAGGTTCGGCACATTCAGATTCAGATACGTACCTCGCGGCAGTCCCTCCTTCAACATCTGTCCGGCAACAACCCGTCCGAGACGGCACGTTTCCGAGAAATCGCTTTCCGGCGTGTAGTCAGCCAGCGACACCCCCAGGGAGGGTATTCCCAAAATACATCCCTCTATCACGGCGCCCATCGTGCCCGAATAATGTACGCAAACGGCCTGGTTTCCGCCGTGATTCGCCCCGGAAACCAGCAAATCGGGCTGTCTGTCCAGTATTTCGCTGACGGCCAGCTTCACGCAATCCACCGGCGTCCCCGTGCAACTGTATACCGTCAGCTTTGCTTCCCGGCGCAGCAATGTACAAGTGATTGGAATCGTCGCCGTGATGGCGCTCGACATGCCCGAACGGGGGCTGTCCGGTGCAAAGACGACCAACTCTCCCAGTCCGCTCAGGCTCTTTATCAGTTCCCGGATGCCTTCGGCCTCAACGCCGTCGTCATTCGTGATCAACACCAGCGGCTCTTTACTCATTTTTTTATCCATTTTGTTTCTATCAACGGACAAAGGTACGGATTTATACCGTACAGGGAAAATCACGCCGCACAAAGTGCGAAGTACGGCTGCTCCCCGTCCGTATTCACGTTTTCTGTTTCGGCTTTCGTTTGAATACAAGCCCTTTCATTCTTGACATCAGGCGTTTCGAGGTTTTGAAGTTTATCTTTTTCACGCAGATGGATTCGGCGCGAATATCGTATTCGCTCTGTGCCGGGCGGACGGCCTCGGCGCTCAGGGAAAACGTACCGAAATCATCCAGGCACACATTGTTACCGTCGCTCAACCGGTCGACAATCTCCCTGATCAACAACCGCCCGGCGCTTTCCAGTTCAAAGACGTTGAAGGTTGTACCCGCGGCTGCCTGCTCGCATAACTCCCGCAACGAAACGGTTTTCTTTCTGATGATACGCGGAAACAATCCCCGCGTCTTCTTCCCTTCCGGGTTCAGATTGTCCGTCTGCTCATCCAATCGATAATAAATACTCATCTGTCCTTTTTTTTCTATTCAATGAATATCATATATGTTTCCAAAATCCATCCCCGTACGGAGTCGAATGTCCGGTACGGGTTTCTTCTTCCACCCTGTTTGAACCCTGACGGGTTCTTCCCCTTTTCGTCCATACGTATGGTTCCTATATCCAACTTTTCAATTCCCAACAGCTCCTTAGGATTTTAACAGTCTTCTCATTATCGAACGAACGATTATTTTATGAAAAGGCTTGACCGGCAAAAAATATATTTTACCCCAACCGTTATTATAATGTACAAGGGTTGTCAGGTAGATACATGACTTTTCCCTGTCTACCCATATCGAGACCCTGACGTTTAAATGTCTGTCAACGACTTCCATCAGGATTTCATTTTCGTTCTGACCGATTACCGGAAAGAGGGCGCTTGTCTTTTCGGATTCCATCCCCGTTTTCAGTCCAAACGGTTTGACCGTCCAATTCCTTACAGTCATCAATCCGTTGACCCATTTGGGCAAATTAAACAGTTGCGCCGCGATTTGCGCTACGCTATCGCCGGTTGATTTTGTAATCCGGCAGGAATCGCAGTAATCCACCCTCCCAAAGCCTGTTAGAATCATTGAGTTTGCGAGTGCGGCGCTATCTGTTTTGAACATTTTCATTTTTTCCATCGTTCCAAGCGCTTCATGCCGCGTGTAAATAACCATGCCATAATTTTGTTGTAACCGTTTGCCTCCATTTGGCGACGGCAAAATTCCTGAAACTCGCCCACTGTCATCTCACCGCCTGTAAATTCGCCGTTTGGGCAGCAATAACTGCAATACGTCCCGTTTCGTGTTCCGCCGGCATTCGTTCCGCCGCCTTGCGGGTCTTTGCTCATGGGCATTCCGCAACTCTGACAAAATTTGTTCGTCTTATTCATAATCCTATTGTTTAACCGGAATAAATACTTTCGTATACCTTATTCCCGACTGTCTATTCATCTATTCCTCAATAGAAACTAATTCATAGCTCACTTCCTTTTATAAATGAGACGCAGGTCTCAATAAAAGAAGACCTGCATCTCATTACAGCGAAATGCAGGTCACAAAATTAATCGATTATTACGATTGACCAAATCTCAAGGTTGTTTTAACGAATAGAGCGTATCCGATACATTACAGGGTGCGGGACAGTCATGTACATTGATACTCCTGCCGTCTTTTACCCGGTTTTCGATAATTATCTCTACTTTTGTGGCGTTGAAAACAGAAGAACAGGCATGTATTATAACGAGGAAGAGATAGCCGGGTATCTGTCGGCTCCGGTGTTTCAGACGATTGCGGATGTCGTTACGGCATTGGGGGGTCAGGAGACGTATGTGATTGGCGGGGTGGTACGGGATTTGTTTCTGCGCCGGCCGTCGAAAGACGTCGATGTCGTGACGGTCGGCAGCGGGATTGAACTGGCAAAGGCCGTCGCACGGAAACTGGGCAGGGAGGCCAAGCTGACTGTTTTCAGGAATTTCGGTACGGCGCAGGTAAAAGCCGGAGACGTGGAACTGGAATTTGTGGGGGCGCGGAAAGAATCCTATTCCCGGGATTCCCGGAAGCCGGTTGTGGAAAACGGCACGCTGGAGGACGACCAAAACCGCCGCGACTTTACCATCAATGCGTTGGCGCTATGCCTGAACAGGGAACGTTTCGGCGAACTGGTTGACCCTTTTGGCGGACTGGACGACCTGGAGGCACTGCGCATCGTGACCCCGACGGATCCGGACGTGACGTTCAGCGACGACCCTCTGCGGATGATGCGTGCCGTGCGGTTTGCCTCGCAACTGGGTTTCTTTATTGACCCCGATACGTTCGACGCCATTGTACGCAACCGGCAGCGCATTGACATCATCTCCGGGGAACGTATTGCGGACGAACTGAACAAAATCATCCTTTCGCCCAAGCCTTCCGTCGGTTTTGAACTGCTGGACGCCTGCGGACTGCTGGAACTCATTTTCCCGGAACTCTGCGCCCTGAAAGGTGTGGAAACGAAGGAAGGCATCGGACACAAGGACAATTTCGCGCATACGCTGATGGTGCTCGACCGGCTGGGCAAAACGTCCGACAACCTGTGGCTGCGCTGGAGCGCACTGCTCCACGACATAGCCAAACCTGCCACTAAACGGTTCGACAACCGGCAGGGCTGGACGTTTTACAATCACAATTTCGTCGGCGGGAAAATGATACCGGGTATTTTCCGGAGGATGAAACTGCCGATGAATGAGAAAATGCGTTACGTGCAGAAGATGGTGATCTTGCACATGCGTCCGATTGCGCTGGTTGATGAAGAGGTGACCGATTCGGCCGTCCGCCGGCTGCTGTTCGATGCCGGCGACGACATCGACGACCTGATGAAGCTTTGCGACGCCGATATTACGAGCAAGCACCCCGAAAAGGTACGCCGTTACCTGAATAACTTTCAGTTGGTACGCGAGAAACTGGTGCAGATCGAAGAGAAAGACCGCATACGCAATTTCCAGCCGCCGGTGTCGGGCGAGGAAATCATGACCACGTTCGGTTTGTCTCCTTCGCGTCCGGTCGGCGTCATCAAAGATGCTATCAAGAATGCCATTCTCGACGGCGTGATTCCGAACGACTACGCCGCAGCCGTGGAGTTCATGCACGGGAAAGCAGCGAATATGGGACTGAAACGAAAAGCATAACGGACGCCTTTGCCCGCATTCCTGACATCACGGATTAAATTTTAAATGAACCAAATATGAAACATTCATGTATTTTATGCACTCAAGAGAATGAAAACAGGAGGATGGCCTGTCAAACCCGCAATGACAAAACATTCGCCGTTCATCGTTCACCCTTCATCGTTTATTTGCGCATGAACAAGAAACTCAAACTTGTTCCCGTCCTTTTCGCCCTGTTTTTCGGCACGGGAAAGGCGGCAGAAACGTCTCCCGAATGGGTGGATTACGTCAATCCGCTTGTGGGAAGCGAATCTACCTATGCCCTTTCTACGGGCAATACCTATCCGGCCATTGCCCGCCCGTGGGGGATGAATTTCTGGACACCCCAGACGGGCAAAATGGGTGACGGATGGGCTTACGTCTATACGGCCAACAAGATACGTGGCTTCAAACAGACACATCAACCCAGTCCGTGGATCAACGACTACGGCCAGTTTGCGATCATGCCTGTGGTGGGCGCCCCGGTCTTCGACCAGGATCAGCGCGCCAGCTGGTTTTCGCACAAGGCGGAAATCTCCCAACCGCATTATTACAGGGTTTACCTGGCCGAGCACGACGTCGTCACGGAAATCACGCCTACCGAACGGGCGGCCATGTTTCGCTTTACCTTCCCCGACAGCGATCAGTCGTACGTCGTGATCGACGCCTTCGACCAGGGTTCGTTCGTCAGGATCCTACCCGGCGAAAACAAAATCATGGGCTACACGACCCGCAACAATGGCGGTGTACCCGAAAATTTCAAAAACTATTTTGTCGTAGTCTTCGACAAACCCTTTACCTATCGGGCGACCTTCACCGATTCCACGCTCCACGTCAACAGTCTGGAACAGACGGCCAATCATACCGGCGCCGTGATAGGTTTCCAAACCCGCAGGGGTGAAACCGTACATGCCCGCGTAGCTTCCTCGTTCATCAGTTACGAACAGGCCGAACAAAACCTGAAGGAACTGGGCAATGACCGTTTCGATGCCGTCGTTGCCAAAGGCAGAGCGATTTGGAACAAGACGCTCGGGCGCATCCGCGTCGAAGGCGGCACGCTGGACCAGTACCGGACGTTTTACTCCTGTCTTTACCGCTCACTCCTCTTTCCGCGTAAGTTCTACGAAGTCGATGCAACGGGAAAGATTGTTCATTACAGCCCCTACAACGGTCAGGTACTGCCCGGTTTCATGTATACCGACACGGGCTTTTGGGATACGTTCCGGTGTCTCTTCCCCTTCCTGAACCTGATGTTCCCCTCGCAAAACAGGGAGATGCAGGAGGGGCTAATCAATGCATACCGGGAAAGCGGATTCTTCCCCGAATGGGCGAGTCCGGGACACAGAGACTGCATGATCGGGAACAATTCGGCCTCCGTATTGGTGGATGCCTGGATGAAAGGCGTAAAGGTAGACGACGTGGAAACGCTGTACAAAGGTCTGATAAACGCTACGGAACGGGTACATCCGGCCGCGGGGTCTACCGGCCGTCTGGGTCACGAATATTACAACGCACTGGGCTACGTGCCCTGTGACGTAAATATCAACGAAAACGCCGCCCGTACGCTGGAATATGCCTACAACGACTGGTGCATCTACACGCTGGCCAAGGCGTTGAACCGGCCTCGGCCGGAAATCGACCTGTACGCTCGACGTGCGCTCAACTACCGCAAGGTCTTCGACCCGGAAACCCGCCTGATGCGCGGTCGCCACAAAGACGGCCGTTTCATGACGCCCTTCTCGCCGCTCAAATGGGGCGACGCTTTCACGGAAGGAAACAGTTGGCATTACACCTGGTCGGTGTTCCACGACCCGCAGGGACTGATCAACCTGATGGGCGGGCGTGAAACGTTTGTCGCCATGCTGGATTCCGTCTTCACGGTGCCGCCGCTTTTCGACGACAGCTATTACGGGCAGGTCATTCACGAAATCCGCGAGATGCAAATCATGAATATGGGCAATTATGCACACGGAAACCAGCCGATCCAGCACATGATTTATCTTTACAATTATGCAGGCGAGCCGTGGAAAGCGCAATACCGGTTGCGGCAGATAATGGATCGGCTCTATCAGGCGACGCCCGACGGCTATTGCGGCGACGAAGACAACGGCCAGACATCGGCCTGGTACGTATTTTCCGCACTGGGTTTCTACCCGGTCTGTCCGGGAACGGATGAATATGTGCTGGGGGCGCCTTTGTTCCGGCAGGCGACGCTGACGTTCGAGAACGGCAAAGAAATGGTTATTCAGGCACGCGACAACAGTCCGCAACACATGTACGTCCGATCGTTGCACCTGAACGGACAGCTTCACACGAAGAATTACGTCACTCATGCCGATCTCCTGAAGGGCGGTTCAATGGTTTATGAAATGTCCGTGCAGCCCCATTTGACTCGCGGCACGCAACCGTCCGACCGACCCTATTCGTTTTCAAATGCCGGTCAATGAGTTCATTCGCTGTCTTTCAAATGGTCGCATGTGTATGCGCCATTCCCGTATCAGGGTAATCGCCCGCTTCGCACATTAGAGAAAGCCGGCTGTACGACGTCGGTACTGCCGGCTGTACAGTGGGCGTACAGCCGGCAGTACGCCCACTGTACAGCCGGCAGTACGGCATTGGAACAGCCAACGCTTCTGCATTCCGAAGAATATCGACAGAAAAATACGCACGACGACCGCTTGGAATGCACCGTTCATGCGAACTTTACATTCAGCTTGATAATGAAGTCTGTCGTCCTTTGACGAAACGTAGCCAAAGACGGACAAACGGGAAAAACAAAGTTTTTGGAGGTACTTTTATTGACAGTTAGTAATTTAATTATACCTTTGTCACGCAAAAGATAAAGACAGGGTATGAAAGAGGATCTAACAGAGGATAAGGCTAAAAAAAGCCTGAATTTCATTGAGCAAATCGTCCGGAAAGAGGTGGCGGAAGGCAAAAACGGCAGACGTGTTCAGACACGTTTTCCTCCTGAGCCAAACGGCTATCTCCACATTGGCCATGCCAAAGCCATCTGCCTGGACTTCGGAATCGCCGAAAAATACAACGGTACATGTAACCTGCGCTATGACGATACGAATCCCACCCGTGAAGAGGTGGAATACGTAGATGCCATTCAGGAAGATATCCAATGGCTGGGTTTCCGGTGGGAGCACATTTATTATGCCTCGGATTATTTCCGGCAACTGTTTGATTTCGCCGTCTCGCTGATAGAGCAGGGACATGCCTACGTAGACGAACAGACATCGGAACAGATTGCCGGACAGAAAGGAACGCCGACGCAGCCGGGTACGGACAGCCCCTACCGGAATCGTCCGCCGAAGGAAAGCCTCGACCTGTTCTTGCGGATGAACAGCGGCGAGTTCGAAGAAGGCAGCATGACCTTGCGGGCGAAGATCGACATGGCTTCACCCAACATGCACTTTCGCGACCCGATTATCTACCGGATCATCAAGTGGCCGCATCACCGTACCGATACCCAATGGAAAGTTTACCCGATGTATGACTTTGCACACGGTCAGAGCGATTATTTCGAGGGTGTGACCCATTCGCTTTGTACGCTGGACTTTGAGGTACACCGTCCCCTGTATGACTATTTCATTGAGTTACTGAAAGGCCACTCGGACTACCGTCCGTATCAGACGGAATTTAACCGCCTGAATCTGACCTATACCCTCATGAGCAAGCGGAAGCTGCTGCAATTAGTCAACCAAAAGTTAGTCAATGGCTGGGACGATCCGCGGATGCCCACCCTCTGCGGTCTCCGCCGGCGCGGATACACGCCTTCGTCTATCCGGAAGTTTATCGACCGGATTGGCTACACCAAATACGACGGCATCATCGACATCGCCCTGCTGGAATACGCCGTGCGCGAAGATTTGAATGCGACGGCGCGGCGTGTGGTGGCTGTGATCCATCCCATAAAACTGATTCTCACCAATTATCCCGAAGGCAAGGTCGAGAAGATGGAATCGGTGAACAACCCCGAAGATCCGTCTGCCGGAACACATGAAATTGCATTCTCGCGCGAGTTGTATATCGAAAGGGACGACTTTATGGAAGCGGCGCCGAAAAAGTATTTCCGCCTGACACCGGGACAGGAAGTACGTTTGCGATGCGCCTATATTATAAAATGCACGGGTTGCCGGAAAAACGCAGCCGGCGAAGTGGAAGAAGTTTACGCGGAATATGACCCGCAGACGAAAAGCGGGATGCCGGACAGTAACCGCAAGGTCAAGGGTACCATCCACTGGGTTTCTACGGCACATGCGCTGCCGGCCGAGGTGCGGCTGTACGATCGGTTGTTTCTTGCGGAGAACCCGGCCGAAGAAAAAGACGGGAAACTGGCAGACTTGTTGAACCGCGATTCGCTCGAAGTGCTGACGAATTGCTTCGTGGAAGCCGATTTGGCGCAAGCTAAACCCTATGACCATTTCCAGTTCCTGCGCATCGGCTACTTCAACCTCGACCCCGACAGCGCCGGCGAACGGCTTGTCTTCAACCGGACGGTCTCGCTGAAAGATACCTGGAGCAAGCATTTAAATACGTAAGCCCAACCTAAAATTGAATTTCAAATGGACGAAATGAACTATATTCTACAGCGTTATTCCCTGATGGAAAGCAGTGGCACCGAGATCTATTTCGATGCAGACGAGATTGTTGATTTACTGGATCATTTTGAAGAAACAGGCGAGTTCGAGCATTATGAAAAGGTACTGGAACTCGGACAGAAGCTGCATCCCGAAAATCAGGACATCAAGATACGGATATGCCGTGCGTTAATCTATCGCGAGGAATATGAGACGGCGCTCCGGACGATTGAACGTATCGGAGACCCGGACAACCTGGAACTGAACTTGCTGAAGATGGAATGTTTCTGCGCATTAGGCCATTTCAACGAAATCTGGGCGTTTATTGAAGAAAAGCAGGCGGAAAACAGCGAAGAACTGGAAGATATTTTCGAATACCTGGCGCCCGTCATGAACGAACTGAGCCGCTTCGACGAGGCCTATCTGCTTCTTCACCGCGGCCTGGCGCTCTTCCCGGACAACCTGACCCTGAAGGAGGAATACTGCTATTACCTGGAAATGCAGGGACGGCCGCAACAGGCGCTGTTGATCTGCAACGAACTGATTGATGCAGACCCCTATTCGGTGGATTACTGGTACATGCAGGGACGGCTCTGCCTCATGCAGGGCGATTATGACAAGGCGGTCGATGCTTTTGACTTTGCCCTTGCCTGCGATGATTCGGATATCGAAATCAAAGTGATGAAAGCGTATTGCCTGTTCATGAACGAGCATTATGAAAAGGCGATCGACGTCTATCTGGAATTGCTGTCGGACGGCCACTTCAGTCAGAACATCCAGCCTTACCTGGCAGAATGTTACATGAAATCGGAACATTTCGAACAGGCTTACACGATCTTCAAGGAATTGCTCGAAGACACCGACATCGCTCAGGGACTGGCGTTATACAAGAATTATATCCGCTGCTGCCTGGAAACCGGACGCGAAAACGAAGCCAACGAAATCCTGCCGGAAATGGCCACCCGTTTTCCGGAAGACCTGCTGCTGCTTACCTTGCAGGCGTTTGTCCATTTGGCCACGGGAGAACAGGACGAAGCGGTCGAGATTACCTTATACATTCTGAACCTTGTCTATGAGGCCTCTGTAGAGGGAAAACGTATGCCGGAAATGACGAAACACATGCACAGCCTGGGTCAAAACGTGAAACAGATGATTGAAGATATTTTCCGCTTGACAGAACCGCGGATGAAGAAGTCATACCTCCCCGTTCACCAGGCGGTGTATTGCCTGATGAAGGGCGACATGAAACGTTTTCGCAAGAAATACGCCAAATGTCCGCCGGATTTGGTTGCCGGGTATCTGAGGCGGATATTCTCGGCCATCCGGGGACTCCCGGACGAACCGCGGGCGAAGAAGGGCTTTCTGCTGGCTAACGAGATTCATTCCGAGTCGGCCGAGTGTGTCGCTTCGAATCAACTCTCGTCCAGCTATCTGACAAATGGATATCATAACAATTAAAATCTCAGTCATTTCACTTAAACCAACCACATGGAGTTCATTCATTTTCTGATTGATTTTGTCGTTCACATTGACGTTCATCTGGCCGAATTGGTTCAGGACTACGGTGCATGGATCTACGGGATTCTGTTCCTGATTATTTTCTGCGAAACGGGCTTAGTCGTTACGCCCTTCCTGCCGGGCGATTCGCTCCTCTTCGTCGCCGGAACGCTGGCAGCCCTGGCAACCAATCATATCAATGTTCATCTGATGGTTCTCCTGCTGATTTCGGCAGCCGTACTCGGAGACGCCTGCAATTATTTCATAGGGAAATTCTTCGGAGAGAAATTGTTCCGAAATCCCAATTCAAAGATATTCAAACAGGCTTATCTCAAAAAGACGCACGACTTTTACAAAAAACACGGCGGCAAAACCATCATCATTGCCCGTTTCGTCCCCATCGTCCGCACTTTCGCTCCCTTTGTAGCCGGAATGGGAAAAATGAGTTACTCTCATTTTTTCAGTTTCAACGTCATTGGAGGCATTGCATGGGTCGCGCTGTTCATGTATTCCGGTTATTTCTTCGGCAACGTGGATTTCGTGAAACACAATCTGAGTCTGTTGATTATCGTGATCATCTTTGTTTCCATCCTGCCGGGAATAATTGAAGTCTGGCGGCAAAAGATGAAAAGCCGGGGCTGACCGGAGACAGTCCCTCCTTGTACTTTTGAGACGTATTTCCAACTTAATAAAATGAAATTATGACACGCTATCTGGATCCTAAAAATGATTTGCCCTTCAAACGGATATTCGGCGAACATCCCGACTTGCTAAAGAGTTTTCTCAATGCACTGCTGCCGCTCGAAGCGGATCAGCGGATAGAAAGTCTGGAATATCTCCCGACCGAGCAGGTGCCGGAAAGCCCGGCCCGAAAAAACTCCATTGTGGACGTGCGCTGCAGGGACGGTTACGGCCGTCAGTTCATCGTAGAGATGCAGATGTTCTGGACTACGGCCTTTCCTAACCGGATGCTCTTCAATGCCTCGAAGGCTTACGTGCGTCAGTTAGACAAAAAAGAACATTATTATCTGCTGCATCCGGTCTATAGCCTGGCGATCCTCAACGACATTTTTGACAGGAAGACACCGGAATTTTATCATCATTTCCGAATTGTAAACTGGCAGAACACGGATGAGGCCATTCTGGGACTGGAATTTGTGCTGGTGGAGCTGCCGAAGTTCAGGCCGGAGAAGTGGGTCGACCGCCGGATGGCCGTGCTGTGGCTGCGCTTTTTGAAGGAAGTGAGAGAAAATTCCGCCCCCGGGGATTTGAAGGAGAGCGAAGAGATCCGCCAAGCGCTGGACATGTGTGAGGAAGGCGCCTTCACGGAAGCCGAACTGTTTGCCTACGAGAAGTGCTGGGACGTCATATACACCGAAAAGGCTTTTCTGGCCGCAAGCAGAGCTGAAGGCAGAGCTGAAGGCAAAGCTGAAGGCCGGGCAGAAGGCAGAGCTGAAGGCAAGGCTGAAGGCAAGGCAGAAGGCAAGGCAGAAGGCCGGGCAGAAGGTGAAGCCAAAGGCAAGGCAGAAAGTTTGAGGAGCGTAGTCCTCAACTGCCAGCGCGACGGTTTTTCTCCGGAGCAAATACAGAAAATTACCGGTCTCGACGGGGCCAAAATCCAGGAAATCCTTCGCTCAAACAATGAAGAATGAATCAAACTTTAAGTGTTGAATACGGTTTCCGTGTGACGCAACGCCCGTCGCATTCCGTCCAAAAACATTCCGTAACTTTGTCGCAAAACAACTAATCCTACATCAAATGAAAAAAAGAATCAGTCTGATTATTGCAAGTATGCTAGTATGCCTGTGGCGTCCGGCGCCGGCGCAGCAGGTGGAACAAGTCCTTCCGGGCATCTGGAAGATTACGTACGGATGGCCGGAACGTTTCCGTCCGTCCGATTTCAAGGAAGCGCCGCTCGAAGACGCCTTGCGGAAACTGCCCGACGCCGAAGCGCCGGCGTTCGTGCATCAGATACACTTCCGCCAGGTACCGCGCGGAGCCGTAGCCGGATTCCGGATCGAAGGCCCGGAGAAAATCTACGGTTTCGGTCTGCAAAGCAATACCTTCCAACAGCGGGGACTGCGCCGCGAAATCCGTATCAACGACAATGTCGTGGGCGACATCGGCTTCGGCCACGCCTCGCTGCCGTTCTTTATTTCGTCGAAGGGATACGGCGTACTGGTCAACACCGCGCGCTACACCACCTTCTACATGACGAGCCAGCGCAAACTGACCCACGCCGCCCCGGCCGACGCCGCCGAGCCTGACCGGGCGGCCGCCTCCTCGCCCGAAGAACTCTACAACCGTCTCATGACCGTGCCACCCGACGAGGTGGAATTTCTGGTCGACGGCGCACAAGGCATGGAAGTATACGTATTTGCCGGCCCCACCGTCCGCGACGTCGTGCAACGCTACAACCTCTTTTCCGGCGGCGGCCCCCTGCTACCCCTCTGGGGCTTGGGACTGAAATACCGCGCCAAGAACACCTTCAACCAAGAACAGGTGTTGAAGTTCATGAAATACTTCCGCGAAAACGAAATCCCCTGCGACATGTTCGGGCTGGAACCGGGCTGGCACACCGCTGCCTATTCCTGCTCCTACGCCTGGAACACCGACAACTTTCCCCGACCGGACGAACTCCTGGAGACGACGCAGGCCATGAACTACAAGCTGAACCTGTGGGAACACGCCTACGTACACCCCACCTCGCCCATATTCAAAGACATCGTCCCCTGGTCGGGCGACTACACCGTCTGGAAAGGCGCCGTGCCCGACTTCATCCTGCCCGAAGCCCGCAGGATATTCAGCAACTATCACGAAGACACGTTCGTCCGCAAAGGCGTCTCCGGATTCAAGCTGGACGAGTGCGACAATTCATTCCAGACAGCTTCCTCCGAACTGACCTTTCCCGACATCGCACGCTTCCCCTCGGGCATCGACGGCGAACAATACCGACAGCTCTTCGGACTGCTCTACCAGAAAACCATCCTCGACATCTATCGCCGCAACAACCAACGCACCCTCCTCGACGTCCGCGCCTCCTACCTCTTTGCCACGCCCTGCGCCGCTTCCATCTACACCGACATGTACGCCCATGCCGACTACGTGAAAATGATCCTCAACGCCGGCTTCTCGGGACTGAACTATTCGCCCGAAGTGCGCAACACCTCCTCGGACGAAGACCTCGTGCGCCGTCTGCAAACCACCCTCATGTCGCCGCAAATGCTGGTCGACTGCTGGTTCCTGAGCAATCCGCCCTGGTTTCAGTACGACACCGAAAAGAACAACCGCCACGAACCGCTCCCCAACTATCAGGCACTCGAACAGAAAGCCAAAAAACTGATCGAACTCCGCATGAGCCTGATACCCTATCTCTACGCCGCATTTGCCCGATACCGCTTCGAAGGTCTTCCGCCCTTCCGCTCGCTCATTCTCGACTACCCGGAGGAAGAAGAAGTATGGGAAATCGACGACCAGTACATGATGGGCGACCACCTCATGTGCGCCCCCTTCCTCGACGGCGCCTCCACGCGCAACGTCTACTTCCCTCCGGGCCAGTGGTACGACTTCAACACCGGCAAGCCCTGCGAAGGCGGTCAGACCCGCGAAATCACCATGACGCTGGACGAAGTACCCCTTTTCGTGAAAGAAGGAACGATACTGCCCCTGGCCAAGCCGGTGCAGTACATCACCCCCCAGACCGTTTTCGAGCTGACCTGCCGCGTCTACGGCCAGCCCACACAACCCGCACGCCTCTTTGAAGACGACGGCTACACGTTCGACTTCGAAAAAGGCGCCTGCAACTGGCTCGAACTGCACTGGGACACGACAGGGAAAAAGAACACCGGACGGACGGTCACCCTCGGGAAAAACAAAAAGAAACTGTACCGGGTAACCGACTGGGTGACCTATTAACCCACCGCATACACACACCCTTCTCCGTGTCCTCCGAATTCTATGTTCAATTCCAAATGTTTTTATAATTATTAACTAGCCTGTAATCTTTTTACTGTATTCATATAATCCACCTGAAAGGCCTGTTTTTTTCTGACCACGGCAAAAATG
>JAITAY010000222.1 GCA_031283915.1 Tannerella sp. | reverse complement strand
GGGGAAAAAGGCGTCCAAATCAACGCCTTGATGGCAGGTGCGGCGTGGAACTTCAAGAAAATGATGGAAAAACTGAAAGAGAAAATGCTTTGGCTCTTTTTTCAGAAAAAACTACAACCATTGATTTTGAAAATCGGGGGTTAATAAGGATTGACTATTTATTTCGAAACGCTGATTTCGTAGAGTGGTGTGCGTTCGCAAGCGTTGGGCGGGCGGACGCGCAGGAGATGGGTGACCGTAGGCGCTACTTCCGTCGCTTTGATTTCGCGGTAAATATGTTGCGGTTTGACGCCGTAGCCCATAAAAATCAAAGGTGTTTGTACGGCGTTGTTTCGCATGAGCTTTACTTTTTCACCCGGCAGTTCGTTGTTGACAGCCCATCCCGGTTTCAAGCTGATGATCAGGTCGCCGCGTCTTGTATGGTAAGTGCCGTAATGGAACCCGGACATTTCTTCGTTCCAGATACCTTTACGCAACGTTATGTCCGTTGTTACACGCGCCACGCCGCTGAACTCGGAGACGAAGTCGGCCGCCTTGTTTTGAAATTCGACCAGATCCAGTCCGGCTTCTTCAATCACCTTGTGATTGAGATAAATCTGGTTGTTATAAAATCCATTTATCCAGGTTTTCTGCCCGTAAATCGCCATCAGGTACATGTTCAGCAGCGCAATACAGCGTTTGGGATGAAATTCCCCGCCGGGCATCCCTTCGGCAGGTTCCTCTTCGCTCTTGAAATAGCCGGTACCGGTGAACACAACCAGCGTGTTTTTCAGTCCGACCTTCCTGTCAATCAGATTCAGCAACTCTTCAATATCTTTATCTAACTGATAATAGGTGTCCTGAATTTCATACGTATATTCTTTCGCCCTGTTTCCAAAATAATTACCGGCATAAAAAGTGATGGCCATGTAGTCCGGGTCGGGGCGCATCCCGAAACCGGCGTATTCGAAGAACAGGGCGACTAACCGGTTGACTTCCTTGTTCCCGAAGGGAGAGGTCTTGACTTTGGGATAGCAGTCAACGGTTTTCGAGCTAAAAGTATGGTTGAATGCCACGCTTTCCTGTACGTAGGGCAATGCCTTGTAATGCTCCAGCGGGAGAGACGGGCGCCACGTCATGGCGTCTGTCCGCACCGGCAGCGATTCGGGACTGTTGTTGTATCGTTCCACATACCACGGGACGTTTTTGTAATACGTGGTGGTTGCCCATTTGCCGTTCAGGTTGTCAATCCAAAAAACGCCGTTGGCCACATGACCGGACGAAAGAATAGCACTTTCCGCATCGGGCGCGATGGCATAGACTTCGCTCCGTCCCCTGGAAGCGATTTTCAATTCGTCGGCGACGGTGGCCGCCAGCAGGTTCCGGGGCGAATAATGGTCGTGCGTGAAGTTACCCAGATATTCGGAATCGAAAAGCGACGAGACCTCTTTCAGGCGATCGAAATCGTAATACATATTGCCCGTGATGCCGTGATTACAGGGATTGGTGCCGGTGAACAGCGTAGCGAATGCGCTGGCCTGATCTGCACTGGGAAATTCAAATTGAAGGTTGTGATAGACGGTACCTTCGTTCATCAGGCGTTTAAAGCCGTGTTCGCCGAAGGTGTGGGAAAAATATTCGACATATTCTCCGCGCAACTGGTCTACGGTGATGTAGACCACCAACTTGGGCGCGTTCTGCTGTGCCTGTGCCTGTAGCTGACAGACTGTCAGCGCGGCAATAAGGGGAAAGATCCTTTTTTTCATCCGATGTTCCTTAGTTTTCCGACAATACCGTATCCCGAACGAATCAGCAAACTTGCCCCCAGCGGGATAAAGGCCATGTTCAGGTGCTGCGGAAGAAAAAACCAGACGCAACACGTGGACAAAAGCGCCGCAAAGTTAATGAAATGGTAATAACAGGCTGCTTTCTTAAGTTTTTTTACGGCGAAGAGAATGACTCCCGCCAGGTGGAACGGATGCAGCCAGCCGATGGAAAGGTTTGGCCAAATGCCCGGATGTTCGGAAAGGAAACAGAGGAAAAAGAGAACGCAGCCCGCCGCGCCGGCACAGAAAAAAAGAAGGCAATCCAGCGCTCTGTAACAGCGTTTTTTCCGCCATCCGTACAGGGTTGCAGACAGGGTCAGGAGAAAAACCGGCAAACCGCATGTCAGCGGAGTGAAAAATATGTTTTCCGTTTCACCGTCCGGGATTTCCTCGACAAGTACCTGCTCCGCCGATACCAGTGGAACGCGCCTGCCATCCGGCCGCAGCACTTCGGCGCAGGCAAACGCTTTCCTTACGTTTTCCGGAAGGAAAAAGGATTCGCGGAACGTCGCCGTCCGGTCGGTCGGGAGACCCAATACCAGGTCGCAGCCGAAAGTCAGCCACGGATGGTCGCGTGTGCAACGGTTAATCATCTCCCGGAAAGAAACGGAAGGCGTTTCCTGAAACTGTATTTTACCGTCCAAACATCGTTCGAGTACCGTCACGGGACGGGTCGAACAGTTGTCGTAAAAGAAATTGTAACGATAGACCCGGTTTTGTACTTCGGCATTGAGGAGAAGCGCCTGCCAGAAAGTTTCTTTTTCGTGCTGCGTCAGGTTCAGCGTCTGTTCATAGACTTCGCTCCCGCGCATGATATAATCCATCAGGAAATCATCGTACTTCTCATACGCCAGCATGTAATCCGTTTCGCCTTTGGCAAAGCGATAGATAAAGTTCGGTTTGGAGAAGTCGAAGACGCCGTAATTAAAGATAATATCAATGTTGTTCCTGCGGACGGAATCCACTATGATCTGCCCCCGCACCCGCACGGCGGTATGTCCGTACAGCGTATAAGCGGCCTTGTCGCCGGGCGAACAGGTCAGCAAACTGATTTGCGCCTGTTCGCTCAAAACGGGTTGTGCGCCCAATTGCACACACAACCAGAGAAAGAGGCCTGTCAGACCGTTTATTTTTAACAGACGGGATGCCATCATTTCAGTCCTGTTGCTTCCAGCCACATATCGGCCATCAACTGTCGTCCGGGCAGGTCGGGATGCACGCCGTCGGCCGACCAGTAGCGTGCCGGCGCCAGTTTCAGGGCTGCATCAAACCCCGACTGGAAAGGTACAAATACGGTTTCGAACTCGTCGGCTAATTTTCTGACAGACCTGCGGAACCCGTCGAACGCCGGAAACCATTTCGACTCGTCAATGGCCGACCCGCCCCGCAAAGCAAACGGTTCACATAAAACCATCTGTACCTCGGGCAACTTGTCTTTTGTGTATTTCAGCAGTGCACGCAAATCATTTTCATACACTTCCAGCGTTCCCTTATATCCGCCGGTCAGCGTATGCCAAAAGTCATTTACCCCGATCAGGATGCTCAGTACATCCGGCATAAAAGCCAAAGCTTCCATTTCCCACCGGTCGCGCAACTGGAATACCTTGTTGCCGCTGATGCCACGGTTGTAAATCTTCAATCGCTTGTCTGCATGTATTTTCAGCAGTTGTGTAGCCGTAAACAGCGCATAGCCGCTACCCAACTGTTCAAACGTATTGCACACGTTATTTTCCTTATTCCTTCCGCAATCCGTAATGGAATCTCCCTGAAAAAGAATCACGCGCTCGCTCTTCAAACCGATTTTCGGAGCGTTCACACCGTTTTGTCTGTTCACCACCGCCCTGGCCAGTTCCGGAAGCGTCATCATACCCATTCCCGCCAAAGCGCCTTTCTTCAAAAAATCACGTCTTGTATCCATTGCTTTAAATAATTATTTGTTTTTTATCATTGCGGGGCAAATATACATAATTATTTTCTGCTCTATAACGAATCGAGTGGGTAAAAGGCGTTGCCGTTTTTGGGGACATGAGGGACGCTGGGGACGCTGGCCGGTTCCAGTTGTCCCCGGAATCCCCAGCATCCCTCATGTCACCAGAAACAAAAACGCCACCGGTTCGGATTTTTGCGTTCCGGTAGCGTTACCTCTAAAATACGTTTAAAATTGTTGGCGATATACGCCTGTCAAACCGCTCCTTTTTTCGTTCCTCAGTCTTCCTTTTTTCGGAAAAAGCTGTAAATCAATCTGGAAATATCATTTCCGCTCGCCGGAAATGATAATTTGCGGCCGGAAATTATAATTTACGGCGGGAAATTATAATTTACGGCGGGAAATTATATTTTCTGGCCGCAAATTATAATTTCTGGCCGCAAATTATAATTTCTGGCTGGAAATTATATTTTTTGGCGGGAAATTATAATTTCTGGCGGGAAATTATATTTTCTGACGGGAAATTATAATTTCTGACGGGAAATTATAATTTACGGCGGGAAATTATATTTTCCGGCGGGTAGCGATCGCTGTTTTTCTAAAAAAATGTTTTCTGTAAAAGTTCAATGAGGGCTTTTCAACGGACACCCTGCGGGCGGATAAAAGACGAATAACGCCTCCCCCAAAAGAATTGGCCGTCCTCCGTTGTGCTTTTTCTCCTGCCGGATTTTCATATCTTTGATTTTTTGAATAATTTCGCGGTTGAATCATAAAACAAGTTGGAGTCATGGCTTTATTTTCTTTTTATAATGTGCGTAAGCCGCGTCAGTTCGAGCATAAGCCGATTTACTGGGATCCGCGCAGGGAAGCGCTGGAGGAGCGTGTACGGAAGGTGAAACGCGAAATGGGCATCCTCCCGGACAAACCGGAAGAGTATAAACCTTCTATCAAAGGCTCTTTTATGGAAGGAACAAGGCATCTGAGAAAAAGCAAGTCCAAGGGCGAAGATATGCAGAGCCGGGTATACAGGAATATGCGGTTGCTGCTCGTGTTGGCGGTGATGGCAATATTGTTTTGGTATTTGTTTCTAAGATAATGGGAGATATCATTCATTTGCTCCCTGATCATATTGCCAACCAGATTGCGGCAGGGGAAGTGATCCAGCGTCCGGCGTCGGTGGTGAAGGAATTGATGGAAAATGCCGTGGATGCGGGCGCTACACGCATTACCGTGAACATCAAGGATGCCGGGCGCACGCTGATACAGGTGATCGACGACGGGAAGGGGATGTCGGAAACGGACGCGCGGATGGCTTTCG
>JAITAY010000192.1 GCA_031283915.1 Tannerella sp. | reverse complement strand
CCTGTGTCCCGTTTTTCTTCAGCGCGTAAATCCGCCGGATGATGTCAACGACTTTTAATCCTTCCAGGACATTGGTGGCAATGGTTTCGGAGGTGTTCTCCCGAAGGACGTTGACGACGTTGCGAATGACGCAGTGATGATTCTGTGCCGAACCTTTGTAGGCGCCGTAATCATTACCCGGGTTGGTCGGCGGCAACGCCGGCATTTCGTAATCCTTGACGTGACATTCCAGCACTTCGTTCATGTATTGCCCGCCGATTTTGACGCTTCCGTTTTCAGCTACAATCAACATACTGCTTTCCAGATTCCTGTCCCACACGGAGGTCGAATAGCCCAGGCTGCCCATTCCTCCGTTCACGAAACGAAAATGAAGCATGCCCGAATCTTCAAAATCGGTCAGCCCGGCATGGTTGAAATCGGAAAAACAAGCCTGTATGTCGCGGATATCGCCGAAAAGCCAGTACATGATGTCGATGAAATGAGAGAATTGCGTAAACAGCGTCCCCCCGTCCAGCGCAGCTTTGCCGTGCCAGCTGTCCGGTTTGTAATAGCGTTCGTCACGGTTCCAGTAACAGTTCAATTGCACCATGTAGATGCTTCCCAACCGGCCGGAGTCAATGAGTTGCTTGATCCAGACCGAGGGCGGAGAATAACGGTTTTGCATGACGCAGAAGACTTGCTTCCGGTGTTTCAATGCATTGAAAACCACTTTTTCCGCATCTTCGACCGTCAGCGCCATCGGTTTCTCGATCACTACGTGGCGGCCGGCCTCAATCGCCTGAACGGCCATGCTCGCATGAAGACCATTGGGCGTACAGATGTTGATCACGTCCACCTCCAGTCCGCCACGAAGCAAGTCCGTCAGACGGTTGAAAAAAGGGACATGATATGCCTCAAGCCCCAGCGCCTCTTCGGGGAGGATATCGCACAGCGCCGCCAGTTCGGCGTCCGCGTCGCGCACAATCATTTCGGCATGACGCTTCCCGATATGCCCACATCCCACCACGGCAAAACGTATTTTCTTTTGCTCCTTCATCATTCCTTGCTATTTCCGGAAGAATTTGAGAATTTGGTCAATGACAAACTGCTGCATTGCGTCCGTCATTTCCGCGTGAATCGGCAGCGAGAGCGCTTCCCGGCTCAACCGCGTGGATACGCCGGCATCTCCCGATACCCGCGCCACCCATTTGTATGCCTCCTGTTCATGCACCGGAAGCGGATAGTAAACCATCGACGCTACGCCGGAGGCTTTCAGGTGCGCTTGCAATGCATCACGCTGCTTGTTCCCGACCTGAAGGGTGTATTGATGGTAGACGTGAGTCGAAAAAAGGCTACGCGCCGGA
Source organism: Tannerella sp. (assembly GCA_031283915.1). GTDB lineage: Bacteria > Bacteroidota > Bacteroidia > Bacteroidales > Tannerellaceae > Tannerella. The sequence continues at coordinate 8,893 of JAITAY010000192.1, read as the reverse complement.
ATCTTGATTTCGTCCAGCGAGCTTAATACCTGGTCATAACGCAACGCTATTTTCCGGCGGGCAGCCGTGAATGCATCCATGTATTTCAGTTTCACGTCCAAAACGGCCGCCTGAATCGTATCCAGCCGGGAATTGCATCCGATGATTTGGTGACGGTATTTCTCCGTCTGCCCGTGACTGCCCAGCATCCGGACATGCCCGGCCAGGGAACTGTCGGAGGTAATCACCGCGCCGCCGTCGCCGAAACAGGCCAGGGGTTTGGAAGGAAAAAACGACACCGTCCCGGCATGTCCGATGGCGCCGGCTTTCGTGACGGAGCCGTCGGAAAACGTGTATTCCGCGCCCAGCGACTGGGCATTGTCTTCGATCACCTTGATCCTGTATTTCGCAGCGATTTTCATCACCGGCTCCATATCGCAGGTTTGCCCGAAAAGATGCACGGGGATGACGGCTTTGGTCTGTCGCGAAATGGCGCGTTCGAGCAGGCCGGCATCCAGGTTGAACGTTTCCGGGTCAACGTCAATCAGGATAGGGGTAAGTCCCAGGGAGGCGACCATCTCGACGGCCGCTATATAGGTGAACGCCGGCAGGATGATTTCATCGCCGGGCTGCATACCCAGCGCCTGCAGGACAAGGCGAATGGCGTCCGTGCCGTTTCCGCAGGGAATGACATGCGGCGCTGCCAGACGGGCAGCCAGATGCGAACAAAAGGTCTGTACCTGCCGGCCATTGATATAGGAACCGCCGGCAATGACTTCGCTCACGGCGGCGTCGATCTCCTTTTTCAGTCGTTGGTACTGACCCTGCAAATCAATCATTTGAATATCCATGGCCTTCCGGTGTTATTTCACTTCGCTGCCCGGGCCGACGGTCTTTCCGGTCGTGATGACGACCAGGTTGCCTTCCGCATCTTCCGCCGAAAGAATCATCCCCTCGGAAACAATGCCTTTCAGTTGACGGGGCGCCAGATTGGCGACGAAACAAACCTGTTTGCCGACCAACTCTTCCGGCGCATAACAACGGGCAATCCCGGACACCACCGTCCGTCCGCCCAGTCCGTCGTCAATCTTGCATTGCAGCAACTTGTCCGACTTGGGGACTTTCGTACATTCCAACACGGTACCCACACGGATGTCTAATTTGGCAAAATCATCGAAAGTCACGGTCTCGCGCACCGGATGTGCACGGGAAAATGCTTTTTCATTCTTTTTTTTCGTGTCCAGCAGTTTCTGCACCTGCTTTTCAATCACCTCGTTGTCCAGCTTCTCAAAAAGCAATTCCGCCTGTCCAAGCGGATGGCCGGCTTTCAGCAGACCGGTTGTCCCCAGCCGGTTCCACTCCGGACGTTCGATGTTCAACATGCCGTTCAGCCTTTTCATGCTGAAGGGCAGGAACGGGTCAAAAGCAATGGACAGATTGGCCGTAATTTGCAACGCCACATACAGGATCGTCGAAACGCGCGGCATATCCGTTTGTGCCAGTTTCCACGGTTCGGTATCCGCCAGGTATTTATTGCCGATACGCGCCAGATTCATGGCTTCCTTCTGGGCATCGCGGAAATGATACGTATCCAGCCATTTTTCCAGCCGGTTCTTTATATCCGCAAATTCCTCCAGCGTCCGGAGGTCATATTCCGTCAGTTCGCCGCAGGCCGGCACGCGGTTCTCAAAATACTTGCCCGTCAACACCAGCGCCCGGTTGACAAAATTGCCCAGGATCGCCACCAGTTCATTGTTGTTGCGTGCCTGAAAGTCTTTCCAGGTAAAGTCATTGTCTTTCGTTTCGGGAGCGTTGGCGGTCAGTACGTAACGGAGGGTGTCCTGCTTGCCGGGAAATGCTTCGAGGTATTCGTGCAGCCACACCGCCCAGTTGCGCGAAGTGGAAATCTTGTCGTTTTCGAGGTTCAGAAATTCGTTGGCCGGCACATTTTCGGGCAGGTTATACGTTCCTTCGGCCTTGAGCATGGTCGGGAAGACAATGCAATGGAAGACGATGTTGTCTTTTCCGATGAAATGAATAATCCTGGTTTCAGGGTCTTTCCACCATTTTTCCCAACTGTCGGGCAACAATTCCCGTGTGTTGGAGATGTAGCCGATGGGCGCGTCGAACCATACATACAATACTTTGCCATCGGCGCCTTCGACCGGTACGGGAATGCCCCAGTCCAGGTCACGACTGACGGCGCGCGGCTGTAAACCCATGTCCAGCCAGCTTTTGCATTGTCCGTAGACGTTCGGTTTCCATTCCTGATGTTCTTCCAGAATCCATTGACGCAGAAACGGCTCATACTTGTCTAACGGCAAATACCAGTGTCTGGTTTCGCGCATCACCGGCGCACTTCCGCTGATCACGGATTTGGGATTGCACAGGTCGGTCGGATTCAGGGAGGTGCCGCAGGCTTCGCACTGGTCGCCATAGGCGTGTTCGTTGTGGCAATGCGGACATGTGCCCGTGATATAGCGGTCTGCCAGGAACTGCTTCGCTTCCTCGTCGTAATACTGTTCGCTGGTCTTCTCTATGAAGACGCCTTTCTCATAAAGCGTACGGAAAAAGTCCGATGCGGTACGGTGGTGGATGTCCGAAGTGGTGCGCGAATAAATGTCGAACGTAATTCCGAAGTCCTCAAACGACTTCTTAATCATCGCATGAAAGCGGTTCACAATGTCCTGCGGCGCAACGCCTTCTTTCTTCGCCCGCAACGTGATAGGGACGCCGTGTTCATCGGAACCGCCGATCAGCAGTACCTCTTCTCCTTTCGCCCGCAGATAGCGCGCATAAATATCAGCCGGCACGTAAACCCCCGCCAGATGGCCAATGTGTACCGGCCCGTTGGCATAGGGCAGCGCCGTTGTAATCAGTGTTCTTTTAAAATGCTGCGTTTCCATCTCTTCATTTTCTTCTTTTCGTTTTTTGTGAATGACAAAAGTACAAAAAAGAACTTTCCGGCATTCACGTCAGATCAAGCATTTATGTGGATGCCGTCCTTTTTTTGCGGGCGGGTCGGTCTGAACGAACGGAGGAAGTCCGCCGCCAGGGTTTCTCGCTGTTGGCCTCACGGCTTTTGAAACCTTTACCCTTCCAGCTTTTTTCTTCCGGCTGCGCAGGCTCGACGGAGATGGAGCGTCCGTCGACTTCGAACTTGTTCATCCGGTCCATGACGCGCTGGGCAGCGTTTTTTTCCACTTCAAAAAAGGAATGCGTGTCACACAAGTCAATTCGTCCGATTTGCACCTTGCCCGGAACGCAACGGTTGATTAATTCCATTAGCTGATTCGGATACAGTCCGTCCATTTTCCCGAAGTTCAGGATAAAACGTTTGTAGCCTTCCTCGGCTTTCTTTCCCCGCGAATGACGGTCGTTGCGTTCTTTTTTGTTTTCCCGTCCCGAAGCCGTTTCCTTGACGATTTCAATTTCATCCGCATCGCGGTAGTAATCAATCATCCGGTTGAACTCCAGCGAAATCAGTCGCTTGATAATATCTTCCTTCTCGAGCCATTCCAGCTTGCGGAAAACGGACGGCATCAGCGATGCAATCTCTTCTTCATTGACTTTGACTTTCTCTATCTGGTCAACGAGATTGAACAGTTGCTTTTCACAGATGGCCTTGCCGGTCGGAAGCACGCCCTGCTCAAAGGTCTTGCGGATGATTTTGGCGATGTTGTTGAGTTTTCCTTTTTCCTTGATGTGGCAAATGGCAATGGAAATGCCCGTTTTGCCAGCCCGTGCGGTGCGTCCGCTGCGGTGCGTATAGGATTCGGTTTCATCGGGCAAGCCGTAATGAAAAATGTGCGTCAGGTTGTCGACGTCCAGTCCGCGCGCCGCCACGTCGGTGGCTACCAGGAGTTGCAGGTTGCGGATGCGGAACTTCTGCATCACATAGTCGCGTTGCGCCTGACTGAGTTCGCCGTGCAGCGAATCGGCGTTATAACCGTCCTGAATCAGTTTGTCGGCAATCTCCTGCGTCTCCTTGCGGGTACGGCAAAAGACGATGCCGTATACATTCGGGTAATAGTCCACGAGCCGCTTGAGGGCAAGGTATTTGTCGCGTGCATGCACCATGTAATAGATATGGCGGATGTTTTCGTTGCCTTCGTTTTTGTTTCCGATGACGATTTCCTGCGGGTCGTGCATGTACTGTTTCGTGATACGGGCGATTTCCTGCGGCATGGTGGCCGAAAAAAGCAGCATGTTACGCGACGGCGGCACTTCGGCCAGGATGGCGTTGATACTGTCTGAGAAGCCCATGTTCAGCATCTCGTCGGCTTCGTCCAGGATGACGCTTTTGATGGCGCTCAGGTCAACCGTTTTACGATTCAGCAGGTCGATCAGCCGTCCGGGTGTGGCCACAATCACCTGCACGCCTTTGCGGAGCGTTTTGATTTGGCTCTCGATGCTTGAGCCGCCGTAGACGGGCAAGACTTTCAAGTCGTTCATGTACTTGGAATAATCATTCAAATCGCCGGCGATTTGCAGGCAGAGTTCGCGTGTGGGGCAGAGTATCAGCGCCTGCGGATACCTTTGTGACTGGTTGATTTTTTGCAGGACGGGCAATCCGTAGGCTGCCGTTTTACCCGTTCCCGTCTGTGCCAGGGCGATCACGTCGTTGTCGTTTCCCAGTAACAGAGGAATCACTTCCTCCTGTACCGGCATGGGGACTTCGTAACCCATTTCACGGATTGCCTGCAACAAGGGTGCAGCAATTCCCAATTCTTCAAATGTCTTCAAAATTTGTTTTTTAAAATCGTTAAGATAAGCGGCTGCAAAGATACGCAATTGATTCGAAAACACCTACATTTGCAGTGGATTGGCTAAATCTTTTTTTTGAGGCGCTATTTTTATCGGTTTGTTCACAAATAGTTGAATCATTGAAACTCAGAGACACGGAGCGCACGGAGTTTTTTTCCGCTGCGGGTTTCCGTGTTTTCCGCATCTCTTAATTCATTTCAAGATAGCACCACACCGGATAATGGTCGGAGAAACGGACACTTTCTACCGTCGTCAGGTAAGATTTCATATTGGGGGAGTGCAGGATATGGTCGATTCTGAACCAGAAAAAGTTTTGGTTGTAAGTGGAACCCGGTCCGTTTCCGGATTCCGCGAATGCATCGACGAGCGATCCCCGGATCGTCCGGTGAGCGTACGAAATGGGCGTATCATTGAAGTCTCCGCAAACAATCATGTAATCTCCTTTCAGCTTGTGAATTTCCGTCGCAATAATATTGGCCTGTTTCGCCCGGATCAGGTAAGCGGCGCCTAACTTGCGCTGCACCGTTTCACGCAATCCGTCAAACGTATCCGCATTGATATTCTTGATAAATTCCTCGTATTTCGACCGGTCTTCCATGGTCAGTTTAAACGATTCCAGGTGATTGTTCACCACAATCAGTTTTTTCCCGTTTACATCGAGTTCATGAACGGTCGAGCCGTTGAAGGAACTCTCGTAATGCACTTTCCATGACTTGGTGATCGGATATTTCGAATAGATAGCCAGACCAACCGTATAGGTAGGATGGTCGACCAGGGGCAAACAGAAACGGTACGGATACATGTGCAAAGCCTTGGCAATCTGTTCCTGCGTGAGGGAACGCCCCGATTTTTCCGTCATGTATTCCTGCATACAAACGATATCGGCCTTCGAATCTATAATGTACTGAAGTATCCGGTTCGGGCGGTCTTTTTTATGGGGCTGATAGTTGAAGCCCATTACATTATACGTTAAGAGTTTGATGACGTTCCCGGCCGGCGCTTTCTGCCTGAACGGATGCACCGGCAAACAGGTGGAAACAGGTTTCCAGCATATCAACACGGAACATCCCGCAATGAAAAGGAACATCCATTTGCGTATGAAAAGCCAGTAAATCAGCAAACACAGGTTCATGACCAGCAGAAAAGGGAACAGCAATCCCAGATAGGCAAAAATCACGCTCACCTCGGGCGATACGGTATCCGAGAAAGCCGCAAGGACAAACAGAAACATAATCACGATGTGGAACAGGCCTATCAACAAATGTGCGATGTGGTGCGTTTTCATAACCTATTTCCGGCTTGCATCAAAAAGTCTTTTTTTCTCGTCGGCCGACAAGCTGTCGTAACCGGAACGCTTCAATTTTTCCAGGATGGCGTCCAGTGCGTCCATCTCCTTGCATTTACGGGCATTGTAGTCCATGTCCGACTCCGGACGCCTGTAGGTCACTTTCATGTACGGCCGCCGCCTCCGCTTTTTCAGGTTCGCCAGTCGGTCTATCCCGCGATTGACGAAAGCGGTCAAGTCCCTTCCCTGCTTCAGTTGTCCGGCAAACAGAATGCCGAACGCGGCGCCACCCAAGTGCGCAATATGTCCTCCGGCATTGGACGAGGTAATCGACAGCAGGTCGACAAGCAGGGTGAACAACGCCAGATAAATCAGTTTGACCCTGCCGATAAGCAGGAGATTGATTTCGTAATTTTTCCGGTAGAACGAAACGGCGAACACGATCGCCATCACCGAAGCCGATGCCCCCATCAACATGCTGTGGCCGGCGAGGTTCCGGAAGTAAGGGAAGATATTGTATGCCAGCATGAACAGGATAGCCCCGGCAATGCCGCCCGTCACATACAGACCACCCAGTTGGCGTTCGCTAAAAAAAAGAAGGGATATGCCGCCAAACCAGTAGAGCCAAAGCATGTTGAAGAGGATATGCAGCAAATCCACATGCAGGAACATGTAGGTAATCACCGTCCACGGCCGGTACAGCAGCAACGCCGGCGACGAGGACATCCGGACATATTCCAGGAGATGGTCGCTGTTCACTTCAAAAAGCGTCAGGAAGACCATCGCCAGACGTATCACGATGAATACACCTGCATTGATGAAAATAAACTTTGAAAGAAGATTCCCTCGCGAAAAGAACCGCTTGAGCCTAATAAAAATATCTTCCATTTCTTCTGTCTTTTCTTCTCCAGTATAGAATCATGATAAAGCCGAAGAGCATCCCTCCCAGATGGGCAAAATGCGCAACATTGTCACTGCTGAGACTGGCTACACCCAGGAACAGTTCGATGACGCCGTAGATGACCACAAAATATTTTGCCTTGATCGGAACCGGAATGAAAAAAAGGTACAGTGACGTGTTGGGAAAAAACATGCCGAATCCCAGCAGGATACCGAAAACCGCCCCCGAGGCGCCGATCGTAACCATATAATTCACCGACGGGTTGAACGCAACCACCTGGGCGATGCTTAGCTGATGAGCCGAGGCGACCGAATCAATCAGATACAGCCATACCAATTCCTGCACAAGGGCGGCGCCGATACCCGAAACCAGGTAAAAAGTCAGATAACGTTTAGTTCCCCAGAGATCTTCCAATGCAGACCCGAACATGAAAACGGCAAACATATTGAAGAAAATATGCCCGATGGAATGGGGATCGTGCATAAACATGTACGTAATCACCTGAAAAGGATAAAAATCAGCCGCGCCGGGAAAATGAAGTCCACACCACCGGATCAAATCAATATGGAGTTTGGGTAGAATAAGCGTCGCCCCCCAACAAAGAAAATTGATGATAATTAAATGCTTGGTTACAGCAGGAATATTACTGAAGTAACCCGAACGATTTTGTTGAAATCCCATTATCTTTTTTTGCCACAAAAATAGGTATAAAATTGGGTTTTGAAAAATAATATGGCATACATGGAAAAAAAAGTGTCTTGGGAAGGGGTTGTTTAATTTTTAAATCATACATTTGGGACTTCTCTGCAAATAAAGTGTAAGAGATGGATTATTATATTTTCAATCAAGTTATATGAATAAAACAGAATTTGTAAGTGCAGTGGCTGCAAGAGCAGGGTTAAGCAAGAAAGATGCGAATAAAGCATTCGATGCTTTTATTCAGACTATTACTGGAGAAATTGAGCGAGGAGAAAAGGTCGTTTTCATAGGATTTGGCACTTTTTCCATAGGAGAGAGAAAAGCTCGAACAGGACGGAATCCGCAAACAGGAGAATCCATTCAAATTCCGGCGAGTAAAGTTGTTAAATTTAAAGCCGGTGCGGAGCTGGCAAAAGCGGTTAAGTGAGGAAAAACCTCTATATTAACGGAAAAGGAGACAGTTTTATACTGTCTCCTTTTTTTCTCTAGATTTGTAAATCATTGAAACCATTCTCCCCAAATATCCATTAGGCGTAAAGGTCATCCGATTTATACTGCACGCGGTATAGTTTTGTGCAAAAACAGGTAGTTAGTAGCTAGTAGAATACTGTGAGGAGTGAACTCAACGGGCGTTGAGGGGGAAGCTCAACAGAACCGACAATTTGATTGTACCTGAATCGTTCGCTATCGGTATTCGGCAGTCCTTGCAGGCTATGCACATAGAAGAAGTTGCTTGATTGACGAAAAGCCGAAAAGATTGGCGGCAATCTGTTTCTGCCTCAAAAAAAGATTTATACTGCACGCGGTATTGTTTTATGCATAAAGAGGTGGTTAGTGGTTAGAAAATAAAGTACAACAGAGCCTCCGCAGGGCTTTAGCCCAATCCCCCCACATTGCCGTCCGTTTTAATTCAATGTCATCAAGTTAAGATTTTGTTTCCGGTATCCCGCCAGGGATGCATCGCCCGGTAGATAAACCGGTATAACCCTGTATTGCATCCTGTTAAGGATGCATCCCTAACGGGATGCGGATAGAGACGTCGAAAAAATGCTACCGGGCGATGCATCCCTGGCGGGATGCTCTACTACAGCCTTTTAGCGCTTAGCTTGATGACATTGGGCTTTAGCCGACGGGCAAGAAGGCGTGTGGGCGGATGCCCTTTTCCATGCTGACGGGCAATGCACAAAACTGTACCGCGCGCAGTATAGCTACTAACTACCCCTTTATGAAAACTATTTCGCGCGCAGTGTAATATGTATACC
>JAITAY010000105.1 GCA_031283915.1 Tannerella sp. | reverse complement strand
TTAGTGATATTCGGCGTGTCGCAAGGCACGTGGCCGGCAGCAGATTTGGGATGGGCAAACGGCAGTGAATTGCTTGCCGTGTTTTCGACAGGTAATTTACTCCGCCTGCTGCCGGTTTTTGTGGCAAGCTATGCGCTTTTTGTTTTGGCGTATATCATACAGGGGAAACCGGTAAAAGATACGTCGGGTTTTACGGCTGTTTTTTTGCTTGCCACAGCAGCCTCGCTGATCGGCGGCAACAAGCTTGCGAATGAATGGGGGCTGGAAAGCGTTATTTTCAGCTTGCTGACAGGATTATTCATCAACCATGTTTTCGGCACGCCCGAATGGTTGAGGAAATCCCTGTCGTCCGAACTGTACATCAAAATCGGGTTGATTCTGCTGGGCGCAACCGTTCTTTTCCAAAACCTGCTGAAATCAGGTGCACTGGGATTGATACAGTCGGTAGTTGTTGTATTTGCCGTGTGGTATTTCTCATTTTGGCTGTGCCGGCGTTTCGGGATAGACAAAGAACTGTCGGTGATCCTGTCGAGCGCCGTTTCCATCTGCGGCGTATCGGCGGCGATTGCCAGCGCGGGAGCCATCAGGGGCGACGCCGGAAAGCTGTCGTATGTCGTGTCGCTGGTGTTGATTGTTGCCGTACCCATGATACTGATCATGCCTTTGCTGGCCAGGCTGATCGGGCTGAACGAAACGCTTGCCGGCGCATGGATAGGAGGTACGGTCGACACCACCGGCGCGGTAGTGGCCACCGGCGCCCTGTACGGAGAGGAAGCCCTGAAAACAGCTACCATCGTGAAGTTTTCGCAAAATGTGCTGCTGGGCATCGCAGCGTTTTTCATTGCCGTTTACTGGAGCTATACCCAAGCGAACCCAACCGGCGACGGCGGCGGAAAGCGTTCGTCACGCCTGCTCTGGGAACGCTTTCCGAAGTTTGTGCCGGGTTTTATTCTTGTGTCGCTGCTGTTCTCCTTTTTCTTTGCCGGCGAGGCGTACAGGCCGCTTGCCGGTTCGCTGAAACAATTCCAGCATCTTTGGTTTACCCTGGGATTTGTGTCTATCGGTTTGGAAACAAATTTCAGGACGATCATCAGCAGCGACAACCGCCGAGCGACTTTCGTATTTTTGGGAGCGCAGCTGTTCAACGTATTCTTTACGCTGCTGGTGGCCTGCCTGGTTTTCGGAATAGACTGGGGGTAAGGATGAAGAAAAACATACTGTTTGCACTTTTCATCTGCTGTGCACAGCTTGGAGCGCAGCAGATTCCCGACAGGTCATTTGACCCGCCGGTTGTCAGTCCGGCATATCCTTTCGGGAAGGGTTCGCTTGTGTTGCTGGACGAGGCTCACCATAATTTTCACACGGCAGAAGGAAGGTACCTGGTATTTGCCGAAATATTGAAAAAAGATGGCTATCGGGTAATGTCCGGCACGCAAGCGTTCACGCCTGCGTTACCGAAGGAGGTCAAAATACTTGTGATTGCCAATGCCCTCAACGCGATAAACGCGGACGGCAACGACGGAAGAACCCGGTGGAAGCTGCCTGTTCCCTCTGCTTTTACGGCAGATGAAATACGCTCCGTCAACGAATGGGTAAAAGCCGGTGGATCGCTTTTCCTCATTGCTGATCACCACCCATTTCCCGGCGCTTCATTCGACCTTGCTAAATCCTTTGGCTTTACCTTTTACAACGGGTTTGCTACCGATACGCTTTCGGACAGCTACCCCTACCGCGTGTCGGGAGTTGCCCTGTTCTCAAAAAAAGATGGTTCTCTGGCAATACATCCGCTTACGGAAAACGTCGAGCAGGTGGCAACGTTCACGGGACAGGCATTTCAAATACCGGAAAAAGCCACCTCGTTGCTCACGCTGGGCAAGCAATATAAGCTGCTACTTCCCGACACGGCGTGGGTTTTTGGGCAGCATACGCAACGGCTTCCCGCAAAAGGATTTTCGCAGGGCGCAGTACTGGAATACGGTAAAGGGCGTGTAGCCATATTCGGCGAAGCCGCCATGTTTTCCGGCCAGTTGAAAGGCCAAGAACAGGAACCAATGGGGTTAAACGCTCCCTTTGCCGGAGACAACATACCATTTTTACTGAACATGATTCATTGGTTAGATTATGACAAAAAGTAGATTTTCAATAGCATTAGGGCTATTACTGGCGTTGTGCCTTTCGGTTTCGGCGCAAACTATTGTCGGCTCGCACGAGGTTGACCCGAAAGTAAAAGAAGAGGTATACAAAGTGTTGGATGAATACATGGAGGCTTTCAATGCCAAAGATTTGGACAAATGGGAAGCAACCTGGCATTTTCCTCACTACCGGCTTGCGAGCGGATACATGTCGATATTGGAAAAAGCCGGTTTGCGAAGCGGTGTTCCTGTTTTCGACGCGTTGCAGAAAACAGGCTGGAGCTACAGCCGCTGGGACCATCGAAACGTCATACAAGCTTCGGATACCAAAGTACACGTAGACGTCCGTTTTTCCCGCTACAACAAAGCGGGAGCACTCTTGAAGACTTACGAATCGCTTTACATCCTGACGTGCGAAAACGGACGCTGGGGCGTTAAAATGCGTTCGAGCTACGCAGAATAAACCAGGCTTTCAATTCTCTATTCTTTAATTCTTTCAAAACTTCATGTATGCAAAGTCGTCGATCCGGGAAGCCGTACGCTTCACAACATCCTCTCACCGAGCGGGGTAAAGGTACGCAGCGCTCATGCAGGGGCAGGTTATTCGGACGAAACTTATTAGACGAGAGAATATTCGGCTTGTCACTAACCGTAAGAACGCTAAAAATACCCTGTATATGTGATTTTTTTTCGCATTTTCCTACTCTATATTTGCAACGTGAAAATGTTTTTCCGATAAGTAAGCTTTGATATGAATTTTATGTTTGTTTTTGTTTTATACAGCCATGTATTTATAATTGTATTATTATCAATAGAATATGGATGCTGTCGGGTATCAGGTTTATCCGGAGAATTTTTAAATTTAATGATAGCAAAATCGATTTTGCGAATGGGAAAGAAAAAAATACAGCGTGTTTCCATGCAGCATATAGCCGATGAAGTGGGGGTAGCCCGTTCGACGGTTTCGTTTATATTGAATGGAAAAGAAAAAGAAGGACGAATCAGTGAAGAAGTAGCCCGGAGAGTACGGCTTGTGGCTCAAAACATGAATTATCAAATCAATGAAGTGGCTCGTGGCCTCCGCACCGGTTATTCCAATACCATTGCCTTAGTGGTGGCAGATGTCTCGGATGTATTTTTCGGTTCGATGGCTTATCATATACAAGAATATGCCGAATCCAAAGGGTATGCCCTGATTATCATCAACACGGGCGAGAAGCAGGAACGGCTCTCTTCCGCTTTCAAGACAATTATAAACAGGCAAATAGATGGCGTTTTAATGATTCCGGTTGTGAATATGAAAGATGGCGCTCTCAAACAATTGAATCCGGAAATTCCCATGGTACTTATTGACCGCTATTTCAAATCGCTAACGACAAGCCGCGTCATTATAAACAATTACGAAGTGTCCAAGACGGCTACACAATGCTTGATTGAGAAGGGATGCCGAAGGATTGCATTGATTTCGTTCCGTGAAAACCTGATGCACATTCAGGATCGTAAACGCGGTTTTACAGAGGTTTTGTCGGTCTGCCATATTTTGGATGAGTCGCTGATTTGTGAAGCGGATTACCGTAATTATAACGAGAAAGTTACGGCATTTTTGAGCGAAACAATGCACCGAATCGACGGCCTTTTCATTGCGACCGGCGGCCTTTCTTCCGTTGTCATCCGTTTTTTGGTACGCATGGGCATTCGCTTACAATCGGATATACAAGTGATAGGCTTCGGACGGATCGATGCGGCAACGGGCGTGACGATCCCCTATGTCAGGCAACCGCTGGAAGAAATATGCAGAAAATCGTTTGATATTCTACTGGAACAGATTAAATCCCAGGACAATAAAATTGTCGATTGCGTCATACCCGCAACGATTGTTACGGACACATTGTGAAAGAAGAAACAGAATGTCTCACTTTTAATTCGAATTTGTATGAACAGTTCATAGACAAAAACAGGAAAAATGATTTCCCTGGCGGGAAAAAGAAGCCGGAAATGGGCAAACATCTCCGGCTAAAGCAACAAATAATTAAAAACTAACGATTTAACGAATTAAATAACTTATTTATTACTCAATCACAAAGATATGTATATTTTTAGTAAGGTTCAAAACAAGTATGGGACAATTTTTGCAAGGATCCTTTTTTCTTTGCTGTTTATTGTCATTCAGGCAGCTACGCATACAAGTGAAGCGTACGTTCTGTCTGTGACGCCGCTTGATTCGCAAGACGGCATCAGAATTACCGGAACCATTTCGGATGCAAGCGGTGTCCCGTTGGCAGGCGTAAATGTAGTATTGGAAGGCACCGCCAACGGTGTCAGTAGCGACATCAACGGGAAATATGCCATCACGGTACCCAATGAAGAGGCCGTACTGGTATTCTCTTTTATCGGCTATATCACGCAACAAATCATTGTCACCGACCAGAAGACGATTGATATTGTGTTGCCGGAAGATACCCAGTCATTGGAAGAAGTAGTCGTTGTCGGATACGGCGTACAGAAAAAAGTCAACGTAGTCGGGGCTGTCACGTCCCTGCAAGGTTCCAGTCTCAAAGCCATTCCGGCAGCTTCCACCACGACGGCTATTGCCGGACGCCTGCCGGGTGTCACGATTATTCAGCAACATGGCGAGCCGGGAAATCTCGGCGCCAGAATACTTGTGCGCGGACGCACCACATTAGGGAGTAATACGGGGCCTCTGGTGGTGATCGACGGCATTCAGGGACGATCGATGGATGAAATTGATCCCAATGACATTGCTTCGCTTTCCGTGTTGAAAGACGCTTCGGCTGCTATCTACGGGGCACAGGCGGCCAATGGAGTCATCCTGATTACCACCAAAAAGGGAGAAGCAGGGAAACCACGGTTGAATTACAACTTTTATCAGGGGTTTATGACACCAACGGTTATTCCGCAGGTTACGAACGCAGCCGAATATGCCACCATGCTTTCGGAATACCAGACAATCAAAGGACAGACCCGTACCTATACCGACCGGGACATTGAACTGTTTCGCAGCGGCGAAGATCCGTGGGAACATCCCGATACCGACTGGTACGGCGAACTGATACGGAAATGGACAACGACCTCAAGGCACAATCTTTCCATCGATGGAGGCTACAAGGGTGTCATCTATTATCTGTCGCTTGGTTACAAGAATGACGAAGCCATGTATAAGAAGTCGTCCACCAGTTACGACCAGTACAATATCCGGGCCAAGCTGGATATTCGGGTCACCGACTGGCTGAAAACAAACGTTGATTTGGCCGGTTTTCAGACCCACCGTCAGTATCCGTACCGGAGTGCGCAACAAATCGTAACCGGTGCGACCCGTCTTACCCCGACCAGCCGGGCTTTCTGGCCGACCGGAGAGCCGGGACCGGACGTGGAATACGGCGATAATCCTGTCGTAACGTCCACTTTCGCCGGTGGCAAAAACGAACAGAACATGTACCGGCTGCAAACTTCCTTCAAGGCAAGCATCACTCCTCCCTTTATCAAAGGATTGACTTTGAACGCCGGTTTTGATTACGACATCAATAACTTTTACCGGAAACGTTTTTTCAACCCCTGGACGCTTTATTTTCCCAACTGGAGTCAGGCTACACGCGACCCGGTGACAGGGTTTGTCACGGCCATGCCTTTGACGCCGACTCTGCGCGGGCCGCAGGAGCTTGACACTCCGCAAAACACGGAAGACTACCAGCGTACCGTCAACCGGACGGCCAATTTCAACCTGACGTATACGAAGCGATTCGGTCATCATGACGTGACGCTCTACGCCGGTTTTGAGCAGTATGCCACAAATTACAATGATTTCCTCGGATACCGCAAGGGATATATCTCCGACCTGGTGCAGATTATGAACGCAGGCGCCAATCCGAACAAGACTACGTCCGGGACAGCAAGTATTTATGCACGCAAATCGTGGATCGGGCGGGCAACGTATTCCTACAGGGGAAAATATCTGGCAGAAGCCGTGTTCCGCGCCGACGGGTCGCTGAAATTTCCGCCCGAAAAACGCTGGGGCTATTTTCCCGGCCTGCTGGTCGGATGGCGGGCATCCGAGGAAGAGTTCTGGAAAAACAGTCTGGCCGTTGTCAACGATTTCAAACTGAAGGCCTCGTATGGTGTGATGGGTATGGATCCGGGCGACCCGTATCAATATCTCAACAAGTTCAATCTGGGTTCGGGCATGGTGTTTGGAACCGGTGCCGACGTCGAAACGGTAGTAGGGCCGCCGACCATTGCCAACCCCAATATCACGTGGGAAACGCAGACCACCCAAAACATTGGATTCGAGTCGAAAATCGTCAACGGACTTGTCCACCTGAATTTCGACTATTTCTACAATATCCGCGATCACATCCTGGCTACGAGGAATGCATCCGTACCGGCCTTTACCGGTCTTTCGCTTCCCAGTGAAAATCTGGCGAGGGTAGACAACCACGGAATTGAACTGGACGCCGGCATCCACAAGACGATTGGCCGAGACTGGCAGATTGATTTCGGCGGCAATTTCAGTTTCAACCGCAATAAGGTGGTCTTTCAGGATGAGCCGGAGCGTGTTGTCCCGTGGCAAGTCACGACCGGACATCCCTACGGCACGCTGCTGATGTACGACGCCATCGGGGTTTTCCGCGATCAGGCGCATGTCGATTCATATGCCCACTGGAACGGAGCGCAGGAAGGCGACGTCATCTTCCGCAACGTGACGGCTGACAACGGCGAAAACGACAACGTTATCAATGCCAACGACAAGATTCTGGTTAATTATACCGACGCTCCGGAAACATTTTACGGGATTAACCTGGATGTTCGCTGGAAGCTCTTCTCGCTGGCCGTCCTGTTTCAGGGACAGGGAAAATACCTGAAACAGTCGGTCACGGAAGGCAACCGCGGCGTGGCGGGAAACTACTTCAAATGGTGGTACACCGACCGATGGACACCCGAAAACCGCGAGACAAACGTGGCACGACCCTGGACGCGGGGAGATCAGTACTGGGTATGGGATTCCAACATGAGCACCTACTGGCTGGACAATACGGCTTACCTGCGATTGAAAAACGTGGTATTGACCTGTGACATACCGCAGAAATATTACAGGGCTATCGGCATTTCCAGTGCCAGTGTATATCTGTCGGGCAACAACCTGGCGCTCCTCTACAGCGCCACAGACAAATTCGACCCCGAAACAAACGGTGCAGAAGTGTATCCCAATATGAAAACGTTTGCCATCGGAGCCAATATCTCATTTTAATTTATCGAACAGGAAATAATAAAAAAACAAGTCATGAAAAAGATTATATATTTCATTGTCTCTGTCCTGCTGACAGCAGGCAGTTCTTGTACCGATGTACTGGACCAGAAGGCCGTAGATTCCTTTAACGAAGATATTGTATTTTCAGACATCAACCTGGTCAGAGCCTATCTGGGGTCGTGTTACCGGCAGATGGGCGGTCCGGGCGATGACGGTGTACTCGGTATGCACCGCGACATGCTTGGTTCTATGACCGAGCATACCTACGCGCCCTTCCGTCCCAATTCGTATGTATTTGTGAAAGGCACGCTCAGTCCCGACAATCTCGGATTTTTTTCCGCGGCTATCGGCGGCGAATGGCTCTACTGGAACAACCTGTATGCCAATATCCAGAACCTGAATACCATTCTGGCGCGGATCGACGGCACGCCGGCGAATACCAGTGCAGAAAAAGCGCTGGCCACACAAATCAAGGGAGAAGCCTTCTTCATCCGGGCATTCATGTATACGCACCTGCTGCTGTTGCACGGCGGCGTGGTATTGATTGACAAGCCTTTCGGACTGAACGATGATTACAGCGCCTTCAAACGGTCATCCATCGCTGCGACAAAGGATTTTATCCTGAACGATATTGCACAGGCAATTGCTTTCCTGCCCGGGGAAATGGAGCAGGGACGCGCCACACGTGCAGCCGCAGCCGCATTGAGGTCGCGTTTGCTCAATTTTTGCGCCAGCGAACTGCCGAACGGCGGGTATGAACCCAACAACGAACTGGTCTCCTTTCCGGCCGGCAGCCGCACAGCCCTGCTGGAAGCTTCGCGCGATGCCGCCAGAGAGATTATCGACGGCAAATACGGGCCGTTTGCACTGGCAGGAAACACCGCCGAACCGACGCTGCCGCTCTCCGAAGCGCAGATACTGGAGTATGCCGACAACTACTTCAACCTCTTCAACCAGCACGGGGTGTGGAACAGCGAGACCATCTGGGCAATACAATATGCGCTCACGGACAGTAAAATCAACAACGCCAACCGCTGGAACGGACCGAATGGCTACCACAACTCCGGGAACAGTCAGCCCTCCGAACAGGCGGTCAGGGCGTTTGAAATGGCCGACGGTACGCCTTTCGTCTGGGACGAAGCCCATCCGGGCAACGACACCCTGCGGCAAGCTACGGCCGCCGAACTGGCCGCCAATCCGCTGCTGAACCCCTATAACGGACGCGAACCGCGTTTCTATGCCACCGTTTTGTATCACGGCGCACCCTGGCAGGAACGTCCCGCCGACGCCAAGCACCTCGACCCTTACAACCGGATCCAGACAGGTCATTTCTACAACCTCGACGGCACGGTGAAACAGTTTGGCGTCGATACGCGCAACTCGGAGATTGAAGACTGGAACGGAACGTGGACGGGATATTACCTGAAAAAGTTCATGGATCCGGAGGTCGTAGGGCAATACTACCGGAATACGAATCACTGGGTGGAACTCCGTTATGCCGAGATTCTGCTCAACTATGCCGAGGCATTGATTGAGCTGGGCGGCACGGACAACATCGAAGAAGGTCTCAAGACCCTGAATCTGGTGCGCTACCGGGCGGGACTTCCCGGACGGGTCACCACCGACCAGGCCGAAGCGCGGAAATTCGTCCGCCACGAACGGGATATTGAGTTCTTCGGCGAAGGTCATCATTTCTGGGACATCCGGCGCTGGAAAATCGCCGCCGGACTGTTGACAAACAACAGTTTCTACGGCGTGAAGATAAAAGAGTTTGTTAATGGCGACATGGAATGGTTGCTCGATTACCGAAATCTGATAGATAACCGGTCATGGGGTGGCGATCATTTTTACTGGTTACCCATCCCGCGCACCGAGATTAACAAGGCGCCACAGTTGCAGCAGAATCCGGGATATAACTGAGATAATGTAGTAGATAATGTACAAGGTAGGCGGAATCGCCTTCCGGGACATTTCCCGGAGGGTACCCGCCTGACCGGAACGGATACAAAGATGATTCTGCAGATCAATTTTTCCTTTTCCCGGAAGCTTAGCGAGACGCCTCGGAGGTTTAGCGAGACGCCTCGGAGGTTTGGCGAGACGTCTCGGAGGTTTGGCGAGACGTCTCGGAGGTTTGGCGAGACGTCTCGGAGGTTTGG
>JAITAY010000016.1 GCA_031283915.1 Tannerella sp. | reverse complement strand
TTTGTGCATCCAGTGAGTCGAAAACGTGGTCTTGCGCCGGTTCTTCACTTTACGCACCAGCATGAAATTCCGATACAGCAACCCAATAAAGGCATCTCGACCGATTTGGAGATGCATCGCCTCAAATTTGGGTTTCAGGTAAACCAGCAGTTTCCTTGCCCCCATTCGTGGAAAATCTTTCCGGACTTCACGTACCAAAGACAGAATTGTATCTTCTTCCATACTGGTGGTTGCAACGTAATGCGACCGCTCATAATATGCCTGACGGCTCTTGCCAAACAGCCGGCAGAGAGCATCTATCCTGTATGACGATGCCTCCTGTCTCATCTCGTGGACTGTTTGGCACCAGATTTTTTTCTGATGTCTATTTTTAACTCCCGCTCGGCTATCTCTATCATCTTTTCCAAACATTCCGACCGTAACTTTTCTTTGGCCACTTCCCTCTCCAATTCAAGAATACGTGCATCTTTTGCCTCCGGCAACAATTCTTCTTTTTTCATAAAACCTGTTCCTGAAGACGCTAATTTAACTCTTTTTCCTGAACAGGATGACATCCGATTGCGATAAACCCAACTGCTGACCGTATCTCTGCTTACCTCAAACCGACGGGCTACCATTGATACGGATTCATTACTGTTGTAATACGCGGTTAATACCAGCTCCTTAAACTCTTCCGAATAAAACTTCCTCTCTCGTCTTACCATAACTTTACTTTGTTTTTTGTAAATCTATTTCAGGACAAGACAAAGAAATAGCCGAACTAAAAATTTGACAGACCCTTTCACACACCTTCGCTCAGCCAAGGCGCCCCGGGATTTTCATCCGGTGCTACTTTCTCTCCCCGCCGGCGAATTAGTGTAAAGAGTCTTCTCTCGGGAGGCTATCTGCCGCTCATGTTTTCCAGCTGTCCCCGGAGTCCCAATGTCCCCCTAATGTCCCCAAAACCGCAAAGCCTTTTATCCACCCGATTTGTTATAGATCATTCGTTCCTCTTGCGCCTTTTTTATCGTCCTCGGCGGACGCTGCGGGTTGGGGCGGATTTCTCAGCCTTGGGTGCGGCGGAACTGCTTTTCTTCTCCTTTTCTTTCTCCTTCTTTTCCGGCTTGGTGCTTGACTTGCGAATCGACCGTTTGGCGGCCTTTTTATCGGTCGAGGCTACCTGCGTCGTGTCCGGCTGATACCAAAGCGCCTTTTCGAAGGTGAGCAGTTCGTTTTCGATTTTCTCCTGTTCCAGCTTCAGCGAGTCCGGCGTCGGACAGTAAGCCTGCAACGGGAGGTTGAGCAGGTTTTCCGTCTTGATGATTTCACCTTCGAACATCCGGCGCCGGAAATAGTCGTCTACCGTGAAGGTTTTGGCGTTGTTCACGTTCGAGGTCATGATGTAGTTGCCGGCTACGTAGGGACGTATCTCTTCATAAGGCACCCAGAACATGGGTGTCGTCTGGTCGCCAATGTCCATCATGCGGGTGATGATGGGACAGATGGCGAGGATTTTCACGTCGTAGACCGAGTTGTTCTGGTCGAAATACCAGGCTTCCTTTACGTAGAAGGACTTTACTTCTTCCGAGGGGACATCGCTTTCGTTGATGACAAAGCGTTCCTGCGTGCCGCCGGGAACCGTCTCGTAGAGGATTTCGAAGCGGTCGAGCACGTCCTTGAATTTGGCCTTGTGCGCCTCATCGAAAATCTCATAGCCGTCGAGGTACTGGTAGATGGGCAGTTTGCCGTCGCCGGCCAACTGGAAGATTGTCGTGAAAAGGTTCCTCATTCCGTTCATCGGCGCGACGGGATAGTAGAGAGGAGCGTTCTTTTCGTTGAGCATGTCCAGCTGACGGTATATGACGCGCATCCAGCGGGCGTTGCCGATGTCCTGGTTGAGCAGTTGATTCATGTTCTGCGCCCGCACGGTGAGTTCCGGCAGGCCACTGTTGTTTTCATTCGTCTGCCGGCTGCGTTGTTCGGTTCCCCGGCCGGCGCGCGGCGCACGACGCTCTTCCTGCGCCTGCATCGCAACCGTTGCGAACATTGTGCCGATTCCTATCAGTAAAAAACAGAAACGTTTCATCTTCTTATTGGTTACAAGTTATCTTTTCTATCAGTTTACAATCACTTCAATCGTCGTCGTCAGGTTCTGTGCCCGTCCGCCGGGGTCGGTCGCCTTGACGCGAGTAATATAGAACCGTTTGCCGCGTGCCAGGTTGCGTATCATCTCTTTCTGACGCTGGGTGAAAGAGCCGCTTTGCGAAATTTCCGGCAATGCGTTACCCATGGAATCCATAAAAGTCACTTCAAATCCCGTCACCGTGAAGGGGACGTCCAGGATGCCGTCGTCGATGGCGGCCTTCACGCCGTCGGCTTCAATCAGGCTCTTCTTGGAGATGGTACCGCCCTTGAATTTGCGGGTATTGCCCGAAGCGTCCTTATAGACGAGGAAGGGCGTGGCCGGGGGCAACTGACGCACTTTGAACTCCCGCGACATCGAAATCGGGTTGCCTCCGGGCATGCTTGCGGTCAGGGTGATGGTGACCGTTTCGGCGTTGACCGGCGGACGAGCCGTCCACAGGCTGGCGCTTTTCTGCGTGATGGTTCCTGCGGAGATACTTGCACGCACGTTGTTGCTCGGTACGCCCGGAATGGCGACTTCAATGTCGTTCTCAATGCTTTCGTAGAGGACGTTCATCAGCGTGGGCGCAATGGTTGCCGTCGGTTCGGTCACGGAATAGGTTTCCGAGAAGGGGTAGATGCCAGTAGTTCCGTCGGCGCGGGACAGTTCGATGCGGCCGGAAAAGGTCTGCAATCCCAGTCCGCCGGAGCCTCCCGTGTACCAGCCGTTATCGGATACGGACAATTCTTTCTGGCCGACGAAGATGCGCGGCTGCTGAGTCGAATCGAGCGCCGCCAGTACGATTTGCGCCCGGTAAGGCGTGCCGCGCATCACAATCTGACTTTGCGGAATGACCATCGCCTGAATCTTGTTCACGCGATAGGAGCCAATGTCGATGCTGTTCAGCAGCGAGGCCAGCACTTCACCCTCGACGTAACGGACATCGCTCTGGAGTTTGGTCAGGAGTGTAATGGCTGCCGCTACCGGCATGTGTTCGAACAGCGTTGCTTCCCAACTGCGTGCGACGCCGATGCCTTCCTTCGCCGGGATTTCCAAATCCAGTACGGAAGCAATGACGTTCATCTTGGCCGTGTCGTCCACCAGCGCCGTCATGTTTTCGCGATAGTTCACTAACTGTTCATACAGTTTCTTTCCTTCGCCGATGACAGGCGCCAGCATCACTTCCGATGCGGCTTCGAGGTCGTCCTTGTGCTGGATGTCGTCGAGGCCGCCCTTCCTGCCGTCGGCCTGCTGCACGATGCGGAGTTTGAGTTCCTGCATGTAGTCATACAGCCCGTCCGACTGCGATTTTACGTCTTTACCCTTGCCGTACCAGGAGGCAACTTTCGCTTCGTTCGTCTGATAGTAGTCATACAGTTCCTGCATGAGGAGTTCGTTGCGATGAGCCGTATCCGAGGTCGTTTTCTTCAGGCTTCGTTCCACCAATTCAAAACCATCCAGCACCTCCACGGAGACGTTCAGCGCCATCATCGCGATAAACACCAGATACATGAGGTTAATCATCTTCTGGCGGGGAGAATTGGGATTGTTTGATATTGCCATAATAGGTTCAGTTCAATGATTCAGAAATTCAACGATTCAAACGGTTTAGCGTCCGGCATAGGGTGGTTGTTGCGGATAGGCACCCTGGAAAGGAGGTTGCTGGGGGGGATAGCCTCCACCGCCGCCGTAGGGCATGTTGACGGTCATGGCCTGCAACATGCGGCTGTAGACCTGATTCAACTGGGTGAGCAACTGTGCCATGCGTTCGTTTTCGTTTCGGAAGGCGGCGCTGTCTATCATCGAACTGTCGTACATGTCGCGGATGCGGTTCAGTCCGGCGTTGATATGGTGAATGGTGTCCATTTGTGTGCGGAGGCCGTTCAGTTGCATTTCGTAGAACTGGTTCAGCCCGGAGAGATGACGGTTCAGCTGCTCCATCTGCTGGACGTAGCCGAGGCTGTGCTGTTCGGGGTTTTCATCCGAAGTCATACCCGAAAGGGACTTGCAGGAATTGACCAGCGTGTCGGAAACATCGCTCAGCGTGTGGGTCACTTCGTTGAAGCGTTCGAGGTTTTGCGATACGCTGGTTATTTGTTCGATGTACGACTTTGTCACGCCGGACAGGTCGGCCATGTGGGCGATTTGTTCCGCCGCCTCGCTGAGTTTCTGAATACTGTTGGCAAGGTTTTTCCGGTCTTCCTCGGTGACGTTCAGTCCCATTGCCGCCAGTCCGAGGTCGGCGCTTTCCTGCGGCGTAGTCGTAGGCGGTACGCCGCCGGCCGGGTAAACAAACCCTCCGACCACACCACCGCCTGTGTAGACACCACCACCGCCACCCCCTGCGGCGCCCGCCACCGGGCTGCCGCCGAAGTTTCCGACCACCGTCGCGCCGCCACCGCCTGCACCGCTGCCGATAATCACGGCGCCACCGTCTTCGTGACGCTCAAAACTCGGTCTGTCTAACGGATTTTTCGATTTCAGTACCGGGAAGACTTCTTCCCAGTTATAATCGCTGCCCGGCCGCTCGAACGCGGAGATATAAAAGACCACTGCTTCGGTAATCAATGATATACACAGTATTTCATTTGCATACGGCAAATGCACTATCTTAAACATTGCACCAATTACTACAATTGAGGCGCCCCAACTGTAACAGAAGTTCAATACGCGCTTGCCCCACTCGCTGGAGAGGAACATCTCTATCCTGTTTTTGTATCTGCTATATTTTCCCATGTCTGTATCGTTTTGAATCAATTCTTACTTCTTTTTGTTTTTGCCCTTGGCGTTTGAAAAACCGATTTGCGTTCGCACACAGCGGAAGCCGATGTAGGAACGGGTTTCGTTCTGATATTCGAATGTACGCATGTCCGAACGGATGAATTGCGCCACGTCTTTCCAGGAACCGCCGCGCACGACTTTCTTCTTCATCGCGTAGGGATCTTCGCGGGCGGCGTTGTAGTGCAGGTCGGGGTTCATGTCGCTTACCTGACTTTGTCCCGATTCGGAATAGATCGAGGAAGTCCATTCCGATACATTTCCGGCCATGTCATACAATCCGAATTCATTCGGCGGAAACGAAGCTACGCGCGCGGTGATCAGGTGTCCGTCTTCGGTGTAGTTGCCGTCGCCGGGCTTGAAGTTGGCCATGAAGCAATCCTTGTCATCCACTAAAGAATTGGTTGACCACGGATATTTGTTTTCATTTTTTCCGGCGCGTGCAGCATATTCCCATTCGCCTTCGGTGGGCAGACGGAACGGTTCAATGATTTGTCCGGCCGGCAGCGCTTTTTTGTAATACTCCGTTCGCCAGACGCAAAATGCGGTGGCCTGTTCAAACGAAACGCCTACCACCGGATAGTCGTCATATCCCGGATGGGTAAAATACATCCTCAGATAAGGTTCGTTGTAGGCATTTTTGAAGTCGTTTATCCAGCTGGTTTCATCGGGGTAGACGCTCACAATGCGTGTATGGAGGAAATCGAACGGCGAACTCAGCGGGCGGGAGATGGTCTGGTTGACCACACGGCCTTCGCTGTCGATGAAGGCTGTGTCTTTTGAAATCATTACCGCCTCGGACGGGTCTTGCTGTATATCCGTATTCCGTACCCGGTCGCTGGGGTCGAAGTTGTTGCGGCGCAAGGCAGCCGATGTATAGTCATACCATTCGTATTTGTAATTCATCTGTTTTTTGTCCAGGCTTCTCTCGCCTGTGACCGGGTGCGTATAATATACGCTTTCGATGGCGCGCTGTTCGTCTTCATTCGCCCGTTTCCAGGGGATGGGACGGTTCCAGTCGAGATGCGGCGTTACGGGGTCGCCATACCGGTCTTCGGTAATCATAAACAGGTCGTTTCCTCCGTAGGCCGGGTCTGCCAGGCGGGTGCGGATGATGGAATCGCGTACCCAATAGATAAACTGGCGGTATTTGGCATTCGTAATTTCCGTTTCGTCCATCCAGAATGATTCGAAGGAAACGCCTTTTGTCTCGGGATGAAAGTCCCAGAGGCTGTCCTTGTCCGAGGGTCCCATTTCGAAGGTACCCCGTTTAATCAACACCATCCCGTATGGAGCCGGCTCGTTGTAGGAAGCCATTTTCACGCCTACCAATTCGCCTCCGTCGCCTGAAAACATCCTGCCGCATGAGGTCAGTAAAGAGGCGACCGCAAGGATTAAAGCTATTTTTTTCATGATTGGCACATTCAATTTATTTCCTCTTTATTTATAAGATTCGTACACTTTTATGTCTATTTCTGTTTCCTTTCGATTTCTCGATATTCAACCGGTAGGTAGCCATCAACTCGTGACTGCCGGCGCTGGTTCTGATGAGCGCCGAAACGGGAAATTCATAAGCGTATCCAATCCGGAAACCTTTGATTGTCATTCCAAAATAAAGAATGGCTGCGCTCATTTTCCCGTTGTCGCTCACGCGACCGCCAATCCCTCCGTTATACTTTTTATTGTATACAGCCCGGAGCGTCACATCCGTTGAAACCATCTGCAGGTTTGATTGTGCAAACACCGAAGGTTGCAATTCTAATAACGGGTTCTTCAACTGAATATTGTATCCGGCCATCAAATTGTACCCGCGATTGATTTTCCGATCTAAGTTTTCGTTCAGTTCCAGTTTCGGTTCCAGCAAATGCGTCGAAGCCAGTCCGATGTGAAATTTTCCCGTAGAAAAAAACAGTCCCGCCGACAGGTCTAACCCCATGGCGTCGGCCTGGGCTGCGGTCATCGCTTCGTCCGATTCCGGCGGCTGATGCGTTTCATCCTCGTCATCGGGGATATAAATCCCGGAGCCATCAAAGGCCATGTTGACCAGTCCGGCCTGTATCCCGATACTTAACATCCCTTTACCGATTTTTTTTTTGAAAGCGTACTGAGCCGAAGTGTACAGATTTTTGTCCAGTCCCAGGGTCTCATTATAGGCAACTATCCCCAGCCCGTGTTCCGATTTGCCGTATTTCCAGGGCATGTCGGCCGTCAAAACCATCGTTTTCGGCGCATTTTCCATGCCCAGCCACTGCAGGTTGTACATGCCCGAGACGTTCAATCCTCCCGCTGTTCCCACATACGCAGGATTGTAATACCCCACTACCGAGAAATACTGATTGAACTGTGCATCCGACTGCGCCTGCACCCGGATCACGCATAAACTACTTATCGCAATGACTAACCAAAAATGTTTTCTATCCATCTCGGAATATATTCACTGATATGTAACTACAAAATCCGGGATAAATTGTGTACAGACATGAAATTTTCAAGGGTCGCGAATGCATTTTCGGGGGCTGTCCGGAAAGAAAGGAGCCAAATGCAGGGGAAATGCTTTCCGCGTTTCCGTTCTCCGAACGCGGTTTTTGTGTAAAGTGCTTATTTTAAGGGTGAAAACACGTTTGTACAGGGCAAATTTCCCTATGGAAATCAGCAATTTCCCTGGGGAAATTGGCAATTTCCCCAGGGAAACCGGCAATTTCCCTGGGGAAATTGGTGATTTCTCCAGGGTAATCGGCAATTTCCTTATGGAAATTGGTGATTACCCTATGGTAATTGGCAATTTCCCTATGGAAATTGGTAATTTCTCCAGGGAAATTGCCGGTTTCCCCAGAGAAAATTGACCTTTCCTGCGCGGTATTTCGGGACGGTATTCGGTATTGCATGAAGAAGGCCGAAACGGAATGATTCCACCCTCAATATCCTGATTCGTACAACCGGCTCATCCTAAGCATAGAAACACAATCTTTTTTTTGCTTTGCTCATAATCTTTTTTTTTTTTTAACAATTGGAGCTTCGCAAAGGCAGCAATTTTATTTACCTTCGCCGGCGTAAAAATCATTAAACAATAAAGTCATGAATATTAAAATGAAAACAAGGCATTTTTTTTGCTTCTTATGCCTCCTGTGCATGGCAGGGACGTTTGGATGTGATCATTCCGCTCATCTGGACATGAATAATCCGGAATATATAGGAATGGATAAAGATACCCTGATATTCTCGAGCGAGGCTTCTCACGATTTTGTCAAAACGGATGTTTCGCGATGGGGCATCGGCGCTTTCAAGTCGGCATATTTGCCGTATATGGATCCGTTTTCCGTACTGAAAGAGAATACCACCTATATGAAACCGACCGAAGGCGGCAGCGTTATTACACTGTACGAAACGCTCTCATACGAATGGATTGAGGCGTCTAGAATAGATAAGAATTTGCTGCGGGTAAGTGTTGCAGAAAATACATCCGATACGATCCGCTCCATAGTTATCGAACTTTCGGGTGACGTGATGGTGTATGACGCCCTTTTAGTTGTCAGGCAATATCCAAAAGGGCAGGAGTGAGAAGGGGGGTTCATTGCCTGTGATGCAGCAATTGTTATCTTGCAGAAGGCGAAGCTATTTTTCAGGAAACCTGTCCTCCGGCTGTCGGAGGACAGGTTTTTTTTTCGCGCGAAGGGCGGCAAATCTTATCGAATCACGCCGGTGAGTTTGAACACCCACGCATATTCACCGTCGGCGGGAGAGAGCGGAGGAGGCGTAATCGTCACGCCTTGCCCGCTGTGCGAATACCTCACGCGGGCGCTACTCCCGAGCAGCGTCACGGACGACGGCTTCCGGTCTATCCCCTTGACGGTAATCGGTACTGCCGGATACCGGGTACAAATGACGTACAGGTCTTTGCCCTTGCAGGTGAAATAAGCCTGTATGTCGGGTTGTTTGGAAGCCACTTTCCAGGCACGGGTTTCGTAGATCGCTTCGCCGTTGCGCCGAAGCCACCGTCCCATGTCGGTGAGCCGCTGCTGCATGATGACGGGGATGCGCCCGTCGGCCGTCGGGCCGATGTTGAGCAGGAGGTTGCCGCCTGCGGAAACCTTGTCTATCAACAAGTGTACCAATTGTTCCGAGGTGCTGTAATCCTCCAGCTGTTCGTTCCGGTTGTATCCGAAAGAATGTCCGATCCCGCGACATTCTTCCCAGGGATGCGTGACGACGGCATCATCCATTTCGCCTTCATGAACCAGACCGTACTCGGTGGTGTAGATCCCGCCGTGCACGCTGCGCGTTTCCTTGCCCCAGCGGTCGTTCACAACGACGGTTTCCCTGACCGGCGATTCGTTGTACAGCCATGCCAGGAACTCCGTACTTCTCCACTTTTCCGAAGGATGCTCCCATTCGCCGTCTGTCCAGACCACGTCGGGATGATAACGGTTGACAAGATCTTTCATCTGCGGAATCATGTGTTCCGAAACATAGCGGTCAAGATTGGCGCTGTAGAGCGGATTAAACCATTCGTAAAGCGAATAGTAGAACCCCATGTGCAGCCCTTCATTTTTGACGGCTTCGGTCAGGTCGCCGGCCAGGTCGCGATGCGGCCCCACGTCGACGGCGTTCCAGTTCCACGCATGTTCGCTGGGCCACAGGGCGAATCCCTCATGATGTTTGGAGGTGAGTACAACATAGTTTGCTCCGGCTTCGCGGAACAGTTTTGCCCAGTCGGCAGGTTTGAAAAGCTCGCAGGTAAACTGATTGACGAAGTCCTGGTAAGCGAACTGTTCGCCGTAATGGCGGCGGTGGAAATCGGCAAACAATTGATTGACCTTGTTCCCCTTATCCGCCAGACGCTTCCAGTACCATTCGGCATAGCAGTCGTAGACGGAGGCGCCGTCGGACGGCAACGGCCCCCAGGCCGGTACGCTGTACAGTCCCCAGTGGATAAAGATGCCGAACTTGGCGTCCGTGAACCATCCCGGTATCGGACGACTGTCGATTGATTCCCACGTGGCTTCATATTTCTTTTGCGCCGGAAGCACAGTCGGCAGCAGTAAACTCATGCAAAGTGTTATGATTCTTTTTTTCATGACGTGATGAAATTAAATTTTCGGCAAAAATAGATGAAAAATCTCAGATTGCCAAGCACGGGAAATGAGAAATAAGAGTCAGGATTGCCCCAACCCTTCAGGGCAAACACGTCATAATTTTAATATTTGAATATCCGTGTAAAAAATCTTCACTTTGTAAAATTGTAAGGGACGAAGCAATCCAGTAACCATGTCACAAAATCATGCCGTGTGCAGTATAAAAACGCTTTTTCATTCATATCAAACGGAAGCAAGTTTTTTAGGTAAAAAATTTACCGTTAACTACGGCCGTTTACCCACCTTGCTTCGGCCGCTTTTTGCATTGGGAGGTGTTGATGGAATCATTGGATTTGATTTTTTTGATAATTTTGAAGTGCTGCTTGATATCGTAAGTAAAAGACTTTTATATAGATGAATATCAAGTTGTCATTTTGGTGAAAGGTATTTGGCGGGTAAAGTACGGAGTTCCCGTTGCTGCACAGAATGCAGGGTACGAAGAAAAATCATGAACAGGAACACAAAAAAAATCAACCTTATTCTCACGGCGGTTCGCAGGGCTTTAGCCCCGTGCTTTCAATTGCCAGCGGCAAAAGAAGAGAAAAAAGGAGAAAAGGGTACGAGGGCACCTGTACCCTTTTTCGAAGAATGTGACAATTTTGAATTGAAAATCGACGCCGTCAAATGTACCCTGTACAGTTGCCGAAGAACCGTCGCCCGTTTCACAGGACAGACAGTTCGAATTGTACACCCGGGAAGACTATCCGACAGACAACTCAGTTCGTTGATTTGAAAAGGTGTTGAAAATCAGGTTGATTGCCAGGCAGTATTAGCAAGTGGGTAAAAGAAAGAGAGGCTCGAGAGAATTTTTTTCTTAATTTTTTCTTGTAACTACTTGCCGGAAAGAAAAAAGTTCGTATCTTTGCACGCCGAAATAAAAAAGCGAAAGCAAATAGAATATAAGTGTTTATAAAAATAGAGTAGAAAATGCCTACAATTCAGCAATTAGTACGAAAAGGAAGAGAAGCGTTGGTCGTGAAGGGAAAATCTCCTGCGCTGGATTCCTGTCCTCAGAGGCGCGGCGTATGCGTGCGTGTGTACACGACGACGCCGAAGAAGCCGAACTCAGCGATGCGTAAAGTCGCTCGCGTTCGCCTGACGAACCACAAGGAGGTGAACTCGTATATCCCGGGGGAAGGTCACAACCTGCAGGAACACTCCATCGTGATGGTACGCGGCGGGCGTGTAAAAGATCTGCCGGGCGTGCGCTATCATATTGTACGCGGAACTTTGGATACGGCAGGCGTAGCCGGTCGTACGCAACGTCGGTCGAAATACGGAGCCAAGCGTCCGAAACCGGGAGCCGCTCCCGTAAAGGCCAAGGGAAAGAAATGAGGATGTGTAAATAAACAGTTTTAGAACATAAAAAATATCGGTTTAAGTTATTGGGAATAAGATTTCAGGTTGAGTAAATGGTTCGGAGGAACCGTTGAAGACAAATATTAGCAACCAAAAACAAGAACGAAAATTCTGAAAACAAATGAGAAAATCAAAGCCAAAAAAACGGCAGATCCTCCCGGATCCTGTCTACGGTGATGTACGGGTTACAAAATTTGTAAACCATTTAATGTATGACGGAAAGAAAAATACGTCGTATGAAATTTTCTATTCCGCTTTGGAAAATGTAAAGGCCAAGTTGCCGAATGAAACCAAGTCAGCGCTGGAAATCTGGAAAACCGCGCTCGAAAACATAACTCCTCAGGTTGAGGTCAAATCACGCCGCGTAGGTGGCGCCACGTTTCAAGTTCCTACCGACATTCGTCCGGAACGCAAGGAATCCATTTCGATGAAAAATTTGATTTTGTATGCCCGCAAACGTGGCGGCAAAACCATGTCCGACAAATTAAGCGCGGAAATTGTAGATGCGTTTAATAATCAGGGAGGTGCATATAAACGAAAGGAAGACATGCACCGGATGGCCGAAGCAAACCGCGCCTTTGCCTACTTCCGTTTTTAATTAAAAAAGAGAATGAGTAAAGCAGACGAACTATTAAAATATACCCGGAACATCGGCATCATGGCGCATATTGATGCAGGAAAGACAACGACTTCAGAACGGATTCTTTTCTACACCGGTTTGACGCATAAAATCGGTGAAGTGCATGACGGTGCAGCGACGATGGACTGGATGGCGCAGGAACAGGAACGTGGTATTACGATCACTTCGGCCGCCACCACGACGTTCTGGAACTATGCCAATGAACGATTTAAAATCAACTTGATAGACACCCCGGGGCATGTCGATTTTACCGTAGAGGTAGAACGGTCGTTGCGTATTCTCGACGGTGCCGTAGCGGCCTTTTGTGCCGTGGGTGGCGTGGAACCGCAGTCGGAAACGGTGTGGCGTCAGGCAGATAAATATAGTGTGCCGCGTATCGGATACGTCAACAAGATGGACCGTTCGGGTGCCAATTTCTTTGAAGTCGTTCGGCAGTTGAAGAGTGTGCTGGGTGCCAATCCGTGTCCGATTCAGATACCTATCGGCGCGGAAGAAAAATTCAAAGGCGTAGTGGATCTGGTGAAGATGAAAGCCATTTTCTGGAATGATGAGACCATGGGTGCCAAATACGAAGTGAGCGAAATTCCGGCTGACCTGAAAGCCGAAGCCGAAGAATGGCGCGAAAAGATGCTGGAGGTCATTGCCGAATGTGACGAGGTCGTGATGGAAAAATATTTCGACGACCCTTCCACCATTACTGAAGAAGAAATACATGCCGCCATTCGTAAGGGCACGTTGTCCATGCAGATCAATCCGATGATATGCGGTTCGTCCTTTAAAAACAAGGGTGTACAGACTTTGTTAGATGCTGTATGCGCTTACCTGCCCAGTCCGAGCGACACGTCGAGCATTACCGGTCATGACCCGGAAGATGCCGACACAGAAATCAGCCGGAAACCCGTTTCGGAAGAGCCGTTGACTGCTCTTGCCTTTAAAATCGCAACTGATCCTTACGTGGGACGTCTTTGTTTTTTTCGTGTCTATGCGGGCGCGTTGAATGCCGGCTCGTATGTGCTGAATACACGTTCGGGCAAGAAAGAGCGCATTTCTCGTCTGTTCCAGATGCACTCGAACAAGCAAAATCCTATGGAGCAAATCGGCTGCGGCGACATCGGCGCAGGTGTCGGTTTCAAGGATATTCGCACGGGCGACACACTGTGTGACGAAAATCACCCGATTACGCTTGAGTCAATGGAATTTCCGGATCCGGTGATTGGAATTGCCGTCGAGCCGAAAACGCAGAAAGACCTTGACCGTTTGAGCGTAGGACTGTCGAAACTGGCTGAAGAAGACCCGACATTCCGCGTCGAATCGAACGAGGAAACGGGTCAGACCGTGATTCGCGGAATGGGCGAGCTGCACCTGGAAATCATTATCGACCGTTTGAAACGCGAGTTCAAGGTGGAGTGTAACCAGGGACGTCCGCTGGTATCTTACAAGGAAGCCATTACGAAACCGGTTGAATTGCGCGAGGTATACAAGAAGCAAACAGGTGGTCGCGGCAAATTTGCTGACATCATTGTCCGCATTGAACCGGCAGACGAAGAATTTGAAGGCCATTTGCAGTTCGTGGACGGAGTGAAGGGCGGCAATATCCCGAAAGAATATATCCCGTCCGTACAGAAGGGTTTCGAGAAGGCCATGACCAACGGTGTACTGGCCGGTTATCCGTTGAGCACGATGAAAGTGACGCTGATAGACGGTTCTTTCCATCCGGTGGATTCCGATCAGTTGTCGTTTGAAATCTGTGCCATTCAGGCATTCAAGAGCGCTGCGGAAAAGGCTGGCCCGGTATTAATGGAGCCGATTATGAAAATCGAAGTCGTGACGCCGGAAGAAAGTATGGGAGATGTGATTGGCGATTTGAACAAGCGTCGCGGACAGGTGGAAGGCATGGACGCCACCCGCACGGGTGCGCGTATTGTGAAGGCGAAAGTACCACTGGCGGAGACGTTCGGATACGTGACCGTCCTGCGTACCATCACGTCGGGACGCGCTACATCGTCCATGCAATTCTCTCATTATGCCCAAGTATCTTCAGCCATCGCCAAGCAAGTGCTGACAGAAGTACAAGGACGTGTTGATTTAGTCAAATAATATTAGAAACTAACAATATGAGCCAGAAAATCAGAATTAAATTGAAGTCTTACGACTATTCTTTGGTAGACAAGTCTTCCGAAAAAATAGTCAAGACGGTGAAGGCTACGGGAGCAGTGGTAAGTGGACCCATCCCACTTCCGACGCACAAGCGGATATTTACCGTGAACCGGTCGACATTTGTAAACAAGAAATCGCGCGAGCAATTTGAACTTGCATCTTACAAGCGTCTGATAGACATTTACAGCTCGACGGCCAAAACGGTAGACGCCCTGATGAAATTGGAACTGCCCAGCGGCGTGGAAGTAGAAATAAAAGTGTGAGAATTTAAATAGAATGTGAAATGCCAGGATTAATAGGAAAAAAAATCGGAATGACATCCGTTTTCAGTGCCGAGGGCAAGAATTTGCCATGCACTGTTATCGAAGTAGGTCCTTGTGTGGTTACGCAGATTAAGACAAAGGAAAAAGACGGTTACGAGGCGGTTCAATTGGGTTTTGCCGATAAAAAGGACAAGCGCACGACCAAGCCCGAAGCCGGTCATTTCAAGAAAGCAGGCGTGACGCCCAAGAGGCACTTGGCCGAGTTCAAGAATTTTGAAACTGTATATAACCCCGGAGATGTAATCACGGTGGAATATTTCAGTGCAGCAGGTTTCGTAGATGTAGTAGGAACCTCTAAGGGAAAAGGATTTCAGGGTGTTGTAAAACGTCACGGTTTCGGCGGTGTGGGACAAAGCACGCACGGCCAGCACAACCGTTTGCGCGCCCCCGGTAGTGTGGGTGCATGTTCGTATCCCGCCAAGGTGTTCAAAGGAACGCGTATGGCCGGACAGATGGGTGATGAACGTGTAACGATTCAAAACTTGCAGATAATCAAAATATTACCGGAGAATAACCTTTTGTTGTTAAAAGGTTCGATTCCCGGAGCGAAAGGATCAATCGTATTAATTAAGAAGTAATGGAACTGAACGTATTGAATATAAAAGGAGAAAATACCGGTCGGACGGTTACTTTGAACGATGCGATATTTGGTATTGAGCCGAACGATCATGCGATCTATCTGGATGTCAAACAATATATGGCGAACAAACGTCAAGGAACGCACAAATCGAAGGAACGAAGCGAAGTCTCAGGCAGTACGCGCAAGCTGATTCGTCAGAAAGGTGGCGGCGGCGCCCGTCGTGGTGACATCAACTCACCTCTGTTGGTCGGCGGCGGTCGTGTCTTCGGCCCAAAGCCGAGAGATTACAGCTTCAAGCTGAACAAGAAAGTGAAGGCATTGGCACGCAAGTCTGCCCTTTCGTACAAGGCAAAGGAAAATGCCATCGTCGTTGTGGAGGACTTTTCGCTGGAGACTCCGAAGACAAAAGATTTCATCGCCATCATGAAAGGTCTGAAAATTGAGAATCGTAAACTGCTGCTCGTTTTGCCCGAAAATAACAAAACCGTTTATTTGTCGGCACGTAACCTGCAGAAAGCAAGCGTAGCAACGGCTTCCGATTTGAACACATACAGGGTGCTGGACGCAGCCAGTCTCGTTCTGACGGAGAGTTCGGTAGGAATCATTGAGAAACTTTTTAACGCATAAGGAGGAAAAGAAATGGGAATTATTATCAAACCGATTGTCACAGAGAAACTGACGGCGATTACGGACAAGAGGCCGAATCGTATTGGTTTCCGGGTTTCTCCGGACGCGAACAAACTTGAGATAAAGAAGGCCGTAGAAGCGATGTACAACGTGAGCGTGGTAGACGTGAATACAATGAACTATTCCGGCAAGCGCAAGAGCCGTTATACGAAATCAGGCATTATCAGCGGCAAACAGTCTTCTTATAAAAAAGCAATTGTCACATTAAAAGAAGGCGAAGTCATAGACTTCTTCAGTAATATCTGATAAAGAAATGGGAATACGTAAATTAAAGCCCACCACACCGGGGCAGAGACACAAGATTATTGGTGCATTTGATAAGATCACTGCAAGTACGCCGGAGAAGTCTCTTGTAACAGGAAAGAAACGTACAGGAGGACGCAACAACACCGGAAAGATGACGATGCGATACATCGGCGGCGGCCATAAACAAAAGTACCGTTTGATAGATTTCAAGAGAAACAAGGACGGCATTCCGGCAACTGTAAAGTCGATAGAATACGATCCGAACCGCACCTCGCGTATTGCACTGCTTTACTACGCGGACGGCGCAAAGAGCTACATTGTGGCTCCGAACGGACTCGAAGTAGGCCAGACAGTAATGTCGGGAACACAGGCGACTCCCGAAATAGGCAATTCTTTGCCGATGCAGCAAATACCGGTTGGAACGATAATTCACAACATCGAACTTCGCCCCGGTCAGGGCGCCAAGCTGGTGCGTTCGGCTGGTGCATTTGCCCAGTTGACTTCGAGAGAAGGAGATTATGCCATTATCAAGATGCCTTCGGGTGAAACCCGGAAAATCCTGTCGACATGTAAAGCGACGATAGGAAGCGTAGGTAATTCAGACCATGCACTTGAGAAATCAGGTAAGGCCGGACGTTCGAGATGGCTGGGACGCCGTCCGCGTAACCGCGGAGTGGTGATGAACCCGGTAGACCATCCCATGGGCGGAGGTGAAGGCCGTGCGTCCGGAGGTCATCCCCGTTCGCGTACCGGTCTGTATGCGAAAGGCTTGAAGACAAGAGCACCCAAGAAACATTCTTCCAAGTATATAATTGAAAGAAGGAAAAAATAAAACGAATTAATTAAGAAAACTATGAGTCGTTCGTTAAAAAAAGGTCCATATATCAATGTGAAACTGGAAAAGAAAGTGCTGGCAATGAATGAGTCCGGCAAGAAGACAGTCATCAAGACGTGGGCGAGAGCCTCGATGATTTCGCCGGATTTCGTTGGGCATACGATAGCCGTTCACAATGGAAATAAATTCATACCTGTGTTTATAACAGAGAATATGGTAGGTCACAAATTGGGCGAGTTCTCACCGACGCGTATCTTCCGTGGTCACGCAGGAAACAGGAAGTAAGAAATAAAAAGAGAAAACAAATATGGGTGCAAGAAAAAGAGTATCAGCAGAAAAAATAAAAGAAGCCCGAAAATCCGTTTATTTCGCCAAACTGCGAAATGTTCCTACTTCTCCGCGCAAGATGCGTCTGGTAGCGGATATGATTCGGGGAATGGAAGTGTTCAGGGCATTGGGTGTTTTGAAATTTTCGAACAAGGAAGCAGCAGCAAAAGTAGAGAAACTGCTCCGCTCGGCCATATCCAACTGGCAGCAAAAAAATGAACGGAAAGCGGAAAGCGGTGAGCTGTATATTTCGACTATTACCGTCGACGGCGCAAGTACGCTCAAACGAATGCGTCCTGCCCCGCAGGGCAGAGGCTACCGAATTCGCAAACGGTCTAATCACGTAACCTTGTTTGTGGATACGTTAAATGAAAACGAAAGTGAAAATTAATACAAATGGGACAGAAAGTAAATCCGATAAGTAATCGTTTGGGAATTATCCGGGGTTGGGATTCCAACTGGTATGGTGGCAGCAATTATGGCGACACCCTGCTGGAGGACACGAAAATCCGCAAATATCTGAATGCCCGTTTGGCAAAAGCGAGCGTGTCGCGCATCGTAATTGAACGTACGTTAAAACTGGTCACGATTACCGTATGTACCTCCCGTCCGGGAATCATCATCGGTAAGGCCGGCCAGGAAGTCGACAAGCTCAAGGAAGAATTGAAGAAAATCACGGACAAGGAAGTTCAAATCAACATCTTTGAAATCAAAAGACCGGAACTGGACGCCGTGATTGTAGCCAATAACATTGCCCGTCAGCTGGAAGGAAAAATCGCCTATCGCCGTGCCGTGAAAATGGCCATTGCATCGACCATGCGCATGGGCGCCGAAGGCATCAAGGTGCAGGTTTCCGGTCGCCTGAACGGCGCCGAAATGGCACGCTCGGAAATGTATAAAGAAGGCCGTACGCCGCTGCATACTTTCCGTGCGGACATAGATTATGCACTGGCTGAAGCACTGACCAAGGTCGGTCTGTTGGGAATCAAAGTGTGGATATGCCGCGGCGAAATTTACGGCAAGAAAGACCTCGCACCGTCATTCACTTTCTCGAAGGATTTCGGTCACAGAGGAGGAGGAGAAGCCGGAGGCCGTGGAGACAGAAATGAAAGGAGAGGCAATCGCCGGAGGTACCGCGACAAAAAACAGTAAATAATTCTGTTGATGTTCTGCTTGTATGCAAGAAAGAGAAGAAGGTGTAGAAAATCAAAATGAGTTATTTGATAAGATATTCAATTTGATCGTATACAAGACTGAATCCATACTGCTGAATAAAAAGTATAAGATGTCGAATGAAAGTATGTTGAAAAGTAATTTTGTAATTATATGATAGTTATGACTAATTTGATAATTGTTTTGACAGTAGCCACCATTGTTTGTACACTGCCCTTTTTGGCCGGATATTTTTACAGGAAAGATCTAGTCACGATAAGGACTGTACATACAGGTGCCGGAGACAAGCATACATTCAGAGATGACAGCAGTAATATTCGTATTACGCCTTTCGACACTTTTTATTCTAAAGGAAAGAAAGTGAGTCTGAAAGGTTATGACGTACGTATAGCGGAAGGAGACTGGATGGCAGCAAGAGACATTGGGAAGGGAGATATTTTGTTCATCCGCCGATTTGAAGAGGGAGAGAAGAAAAATATGAATCCGGGAGACATTCTTTTTATCAGAAAGGAGAAATACGGACGCTTGTTTTACAAGATTAGCGAGTTTCATCATCTGGATAAGGAAGGAAGGGCGATTACCTTTTATTATAGGAATGATAACCAGCGCATAGATTCGAGTTCACCCCATTGTATGGCTAAAATTGATGGAATCGTGGAAAAGAGGTTTGAAAATAAATTGTAAGTATAAAAATGGCCGTTACCCATTTTTTCAACGTTATAAATCAAAAAAACAAAGATGTTACAACCTAAAAAAACAAAATTTAGAAGACAACAAAAAGGCCGTCTGAAAGGCTTTGCTCAACGTGGTAATCAGTTGGCATTTGGTTCATTTGGAATCAAGTCCCTGCAATACAAATGGATTACAGGCCGCCAGATTGAGGCGG
Source organism: Tannerella sp. (assembly GCA_031283915.1). Lineage (GTDB taxonomy): Bacteria > Bacteroidota > Bacteroidia > Bacteroidales > Tannerellaceae > Tannerella. The sequence goes on along the minus strand of JAITAY010000016.1, from coordinate 11,310 downwards.
CACGTATTGCCGTCACACGCCACATGCAACGCCAGGGACAGGTTTGGGTACGGATTTTCCCTGATAAACCCATCACGAGGAAACCGGCCGATGTACGTATGGGTAAAGGAAAAGGAAATCCCGAAGGATTTGTAGCCCCCGTGACACCCGGACGCTTGTTATTTGAGATTGAAGGAGTACCCTTCGACGTGGCCAAGGAAGCCTTGCGTCTGGCAGCACAAAAGCTTCCCGTGACAACGAAATTCGTGGTACGCCGTGACTATGATATGCAACATCAAACATTGTAAGTGCTATGAAGATTAAAGAAATAAAGGAACTGAGTACTCGGGAAATTGATGAGAGAATTGAGGCCGAAAGGCTGTCTTTGGAGCAGAAAAAGATTAATCATAGCATTTCACCGCTGGATAATCCTGCGCAAATCAAGGAACAGCGCAAAACAATTGCCCGTCTGTTGACGGAACGGCATCAAAGAAAACAGAATAACAAATAATGCGAGCCTGATGGAAACAAGAAGATTAAGAAAAGAAAGAACAGGCGTGGTATCCAGCAACAAGATGGATAAAAGCATCACGGTTGCCGTGAAATGGAAAGAAAAACATCCCATTTACGGAAAATTTGTCAGCAAGACAAAGAAATATCACGTGCACGATGAGAAAAACGAATGTAACATCGGCGATGTAGTAAAGATCATGGAAACCCGCCCTTTGAGCAAGACGAAAAGATGGCGGTTGGTTCAAATAGTAGAAAGGGCGAAGTAAAATGATACAACAGGAATCAAGATTAGTAGTAGCAGACAACAGCGGAGCGAAAGAAGCATTGTGTATCCGTGTGTTGGGCGGGACGCGCAAGCGTTACGCCACCGTAGGTGACGTCATCGTAGTGGCAGTGAAAAGCGTTATTCCGGCGAGCGACGTGAAAAAAGGTGCCGTATCCAAAGCCATCATCGTGAGGACGAAAAAGGAAATTCGCCGTCAGGACGGTTCCTACATTCGTTTTGACGACAATGCCTGCGTATTGCTGAATGCAGCGGGAGAACTGAGAGGAAGCCGTATCTTTGGCCCTGTAGCCAGGGAATTGCGTGCGACGAATATGAAAATTGTATCACTTGCACCGGAAGTGCTTTAAACAAAAATAATTATGAGTAAGTACATAAAAAAAGGTGACATCGTATTTGTAAATGCCGGTGACGACAAGAATAAGACGGGGCGTGTTCTGCAAGTACTTGTAAAAGAAGGGCGAGCGATTGTAGAAGGTGTGAATATGGTATCGAAACATACCAAGCCCAGCGCCAAAAATCCGCAGGGAGGAATCATAAAGAAAGAAGCTTCGATTCATCTCTCCAACTTGAACCTGTTGGACCCGAAGTCAGGAAAACCGACACGTTTCGGACGGAGAAAAGAAAAAGGAGTAATGATACGTTATGCTAAAAAATCAGGGGAGGTGATTAAGTAATGAGTAATCTGGCTAGCCTAAAAAAAGAGTATCGGGAGCGGATTGTTCCCGCGTTGAAAAACGAATTTAGTTACAAGTCGGTGATGCAAGTTCCTGTATTACATAAAATTGTGATCAATCAGGGATTGGGTATCGCAACGGCTGACAAGAAAATCATTGACGTGGCGATTGCCGAATTGACCAATATAACCGGCCAGAAAGCCGTTGCCACCTACTCGAAGAAAGATATTTCGAACTTTAAACTGCGCAAAAAAATGCCTATCGGTGTGATGGTTACCTTGCGTAACGAGAAGATGTACGAATTTCTGGAAAGATTGGTACGTGTCGCCTTGCCCCGTATCCGCGACTTCAAGGGAATTGAGAGTAAGCTTGACGGAAGAGGAAACTATACGCTGGGAATCCAGGAACAAATCATCTTTCCGGAAATAAACATTGACAATATTACGAAAATATTGGGAATGAATATTACCTTTGTGACTTCTGCGCAAACGGATGAAGAAGGGTATGCACTCCTGAAAGAATTTGGTTTGCCGTTTAAGAATATAAAAAAGAACTAAAGATATGGCGAAAGAATCGATGAAAGCCCGTGAAGTAAAGCGGATCAAGCTGGTGAAGAAATATGCGGCTAAGAGAGCACAACTGAAAACCGAAGGCAATTACGAGGCATTACAGGCGTTGCCTAAAAACGCTTCGCCCGTTCGTTTGCACAACCGTTGCAAAGTGACGGGACGTCCGAAAGGCTACATGCGTCAATTCGGTATCTCACGTATACAATTCCGCGAAATGGCGTCTCAGGGATTGATACCCGGTATAAAAAAAGCCAGTTGGTAAGAAAAAATGAAGCATTAAATATTGTCTCGGCGTCGGGATTAATTTAATTAAAAAAAATATGACAGATCCAATTGCAGATTATTTGACACGATTGCGCAACGCAATCAAGGCGCAGCACCGCATCGTCGAAGTGCCCGCCTCCAATTTGAAAAAGGAAATTACGAAAATCCTTTTTGAAAAAGGCTACATACTTAATTTCAAGTTTGTAGATGAAGGACCTCAAGGCTCCATCAAAATTGCCTTGAAATATGATCCGGTAAACAAGGTGAATGCGATCAAGACGCTTCAACGCGTGTCCACACCGGGTTTACGCAAGTATACCGGTTACAAGGATATACCCAGAGTATTGAACGGTCTTGGCATTGCCATCCTTTCTACCTCCCAGGGTGTGATGACGGATAAGGAAGCACGCAACCTGAAAGTGGGTGGCGAAGTATTATGTTTCATCAGTTAATGAAGGAGGAACGAAAATGTCACGAATAGGAAAATTACCCATTCAAATTCCGGCCGGTGTAACAGTCACCGTCAAGGACGACGCCGTCACCGTTAAAGGCCCGAAAGGTGAACTTTCGGAGAAAATCAATCCGTCGATCAAAGTCAGCGTTGACAACGGTGTGATCAGCCTGACACGCCCCAGCGACGAACGCACGTATCGTGCACAGCATGGCCTTTATCGCGCATTGATTAACAATATGGTCATTGGCGTATCCGCCGGATATAGGAAAGAACTCGAACTGGTCGGCGTCGGTTATCGCGCGTCGAATACGGGCCAGGTGTTAGACCTCTCTCTGGGATATACGCACAGTATTTACATCCAGTTACCGCAAGAAATCAAACTGGAGACAAAATCCGAGCGTAATAAAAACCCGTTGATTATTCTGGAATCTGCCGACAAGCAGCTGCTCGGTCAAGTGTGTGCAAAAATCCGTTCCTTCCGTATGCCGGAACCCTATAAAGGGAAAGGAATCCGTTTTGTGGGCGAAGAAATCAGGAGAAAATCAGGTAAATCTGCAGGTAAATAAACTACGAAACGATTATTAGTATGGCAACGAAAGAAACAAGAAGAATAAGAATTAAGAAAAGCGTACGTAGTAAAGTGTCCGGCACAGCGGAACGTCCGCGCCTGACTGTGTTCAGAAGCAACAAGCAGATCTATGCACAAGTGATTGACGATGTGACAGGCAAGACGTTGGCCGCCGCTTCCTCGTTGAAGTTGACGGACAAAGCGCCGAAAAAGGAAATTGCCGCCAAAGTGGGCGAAATCATTGCAAAAAATGCGCAGGAAGCCGGTATCCAAACGGTTGTTTTTGACCGAAACGGATACTTATACCACGGGAGAATTAAAGAATTGGCGGATGCAGCTCGTAATGGCGGCCTTAAATTTTAAGAAAAGATGGCAGGAATAAATAACAGAGTAAAATCGACAAACGATTTGGAATTAAAGGATAGACTGGTAGCTATCAATCGAGTAACGAAAGTCACGAAAGGAGGACGTACGTTCAGTTTTGCAGCGATCGTCGTTGTGGGCAATGAAGACGGAATCGTCGGCTGGGGCTTGGGTAAAGCCAGTGAGGTGACGACAGCCATTGCCAAAGGCGTGGAAGCGGCAAAGAAGAATTTGTTGAGGATACCGGTATATAAAGGTACCATCCCTCATGAACAAATCGCTAAATTTGGTGGTGCGGAAGTCCTGATCAAACCGGCTTCGCACGGTACGGGTGTAAAAGCCGGCGGCGCCATGCGTGCCGTGCTGGAAAGCGTGGGCATTACGGACGTGCTGGCCAAGTCAAAAGGTTCGTCGAACGCCCACAACTTAGTGAAAGCGACGATTGCGGCCTTGAATGAACTGAGAAGTCCGGCCATGGTCGCCCAAAACCGCGGAATTTCCGTCGAAAAAGTGTTTAATGGTTAATGAAAAAGGAAACATCATGGCAACAATCAAAGTAAAGCAAATAAGGAGCAGAATTAAATGCCCGAAAAATCAGAAAAGAACGCTGGATGCGTTAGGGTTGAGAAAAATGAACCGCGTGGTAGAGCATGAAATGACGCCTTCCATTTTGGGGATGATTGAGAAAGTGAAACATTTAGTTTCCGTTGAACAGTAATAATTTTAGAGTGTAATAAAATAATTGATATGAATTTAGCTAATTTAAAACCTGCAGCAGGCGCTACGAAAAGTCGAAAAAGAATCGGCCGTGGCCCGGGTTCAGGACTTGGCGGTACCTCTACGAGAGGTCATAAAGGAGCGAAATCACGTTCCGGCTATTCTAAAAAGATTGGTTTTGAAGGAGGACAGATGCCGATTCAAAGACGGTTACCCAAATTTGGCTTTAAAAACAGGAATCGGGTAGCCTACAAGGCCATCAATCTTTCTACATTGCAACAATTGGTTGATGACAGGGGATTGTCGAAGATTGGACTGGAAGAATTGAAACAAGCCGGATTCGTTTCTGCCTCTCAATTGGTTAAAATACTGGCCAAAGGAAGTATTTCTGTAAAGGTAGACGTGACAGCGCACGCTTTTTCAAAGAAAGCAGAAGAAGCAATTGTAGCTGCGGGTGGAACGATTGTTAAACTCTGAAAGTTATGAGAGCTGTTGATACCATTAAAAATATCTGGAAGATAGAGGATTTAAGGAACCGGATTCTGATTACGCTTCTATTTGTCTCGATTTACCGCCTGGGCACATTCATTGTCCTTCCTGGAATTGACCCGGCCGCTTTGTCTGCTCTACAGGCGCAAACGCGCGGTGGATTGATGGCCCTGCTGGACATGTTTTCGGGAGGCGCTTTTTCTAACGCATCCATTTTTGCACTGGGAATCATGCCCTATATCTCTGCCTCTATCATGATGCAATTATTGGCGATTGTCGTACCATCTTTCCAGAAACTGCAACGTGAAGGTGAAAGCGGACGCAAGAAAATCAATCAGTGGACGCGGTACTTGACCGTAATCATTTTGGGATTCCAAGGTTGGGCTTATCTGATTAATCTGAATGTGCAGATGAGTAACGCCGGCGTATCCATGCCGGGCGATATCTGGTTCAAAATATCGTCTACCATCATCATGGCAGGCGGAAGCATGTTCGTCCTCTGGTTGGGTGAACGAATCACGGACAAAGGCATCGGAAACGGTATCTCGTTTATCATTTTGATTGGAATCATCGCCCGTTTGCCACATGCACTGTCTCAGGAATTTATCTCCCGGATGGTTGAGAGCGGCGGTTTGGTCGTATTCCTTTTTGAGATGCTATTCCTGTTGGCTGTGATAGCAATGGCCATTGCCCTGGTTCAAGGCACACGCAAAGTGGCGGTACAGTATGCCAAACGGATTGTCGGAAACAAACAGTATGGTGGTGCACGTCAGTACATTCCACTGAAGGTGAATGCGGCCAATGTGATGCCCATCATCTTTGCACAGGCGATTATGTTCATTCCGATTTCGATTGCCGGATTTGCCACGACGAGTGAAGTCAGTTCTTTTTGGGCGGCTTTTATGGATAATACCGGATTTTGGTATAATTTTGTATTTGCAGTGATGATTATCGCTTTCACGTATTTTTATACGGCTATTACGATCAATCCGACTCAGATGGCAGATGATTTGAAACGAAATAACGGATTTATTCCGGGAGTGAAACCGGGGAAAGCAACTAAAGATTATCTGGATGAAATCATGAGCCGGATAACCCTTCCGGGTGCCTTTTTCCTGGCAGCGGTAGCGATTTTTCCAGCCTTTGCGCAGATAGCAGGCATCAGCCGCGAGTTCTCTCAGTTTTTTGGAGGAACTTCTCTGCTTATCCTGGTAGGTGTTGTGCTGGATACATTGCAACAGATTGAAAGCCATTTGTTGATGCGTCATTATGATGGTTTGTTGAAATCCGGAAGGATCAAGGGACGGTCAGGCTCAGTCTCAGCATATTGATAATGATTTATCTGAAGACAGATGAAGAAATAGCGTTGATGCGCGAAGCGAATCAACTGGTTGGAAAGACGCTGGGCGAATTGGCGAAACATATCCGGCCGGGCATCACGACCCTTCAACTGGATCAGATAGCAGATACGTTCATCCGCGATCATGGAGCCGTGCCGGCATTTTTAGGATATCAGGGGTTCCCCAAGTCGCTTTGCACTTCGGTAAACGAACAGGTGGTGCATGGTATCCCGTCGGCACAGACTGTGTTGAAAGACGGAGACATTATCTCCATCGACTGCGGGACTGTTTTGAATGGATTTGTAGGCGATTCGGCGTATACATTTTGTGTAGGTGATGTTTCGGAGGAAACAAGGCGGTTGTTGAGCACAACCAAAGAGGCGCTGTATGAAGGCATACGTCAGGCAACAGTCGGCCACCGCACAGGCGACATCGGTTACGCCGTCCAAAGCTATTGCGAGGCGAGAGGCTACTCGGTCGTGCGAGAATTGGTTGGTCACGGTTGCGGACGAAAGATGCATGAAGACCCGGAAGTGCCCAATTACGGGCGGCGCGGATGCGGCCCCTTGTTGCGAAGTGGGATGTGTATCTGTATTGAGCCAATGATCAATCAGGGCAGTAAGAATGTCACAATGGAGGAAGACGGCTGGACTATACGCACCAAAGACCGGAAATGCTCGGCTCATTTTGAGCACTGTATTGCCCTGCGTCTCGAAGGCCCGATGATTTTGTCATCGTTTGATTATGTGGAAGAAACAACAGGAAAGGAAATATGAATATATATGGCTAAACAAGCTGCAATAGAACAAGATGGAGTGATAGTGGATGCACTGTCCAATGCGATGTTTCGTGTGGAGTTGGAAAACGGACATGAAATTACGGCGCATATATCGGGAAAAATGCGTATGCATTACATTAAAATCCTGCCCGGCGACAAGGTGCGGGTGGAGATGTCGCCATACGATTTGTCCAAAGGCAGAATTGCGTTTAGATACAAGTAAAAAGAATAATAATAAAAAAATGATAGAACGATGAAAGTAAGAGCATCTTTGAAGAAACGGACGCCCGAATGTAAAATCGTAAGGCGTAAAGGACGTTTGTACGTAATAAACAAGAAGAACCCCAAGTTCAAGGTTCGTCAGGGGTAATTGCAGTGGGTTGAATAATAATAAATAATAATCATATACTAATGGCGATAAGAATAGTTGGTGTGGACTTACCACAAAACAAGAGAGGTGAAATCGCATTGACCTATATCTTTGGAATTGGTCGTAGCGCATCGAACTCGATTTTGGCAAAAGCAGGCGTTGACCGCGACATCAAGGTCAAGGACTGGACAGACGATCAGGCCGCTCGCATCCGCGAAGTCATCGGCAGCGAACACAAGGTGGAAGGCGATCTCCGTTCGGAAATCCAGTTGAATATCAAACGCTTGATGGACATCGGTTGCTATCGCGGTGTGCGTCACCGTATCGGCTTGCCGTTGAGAGGGCAAAGTACCAAAAACAATGCCCGTACGCGTAAGGGAAAGAAAAAGACAGTTGCAAACAAGAAAAAGGCTACTAAATAAGTAAATTGACATGGCAAAAAAAACAGTCGCAGCAAAAAAGAGAAAAGTAAAAGTGGACGCCTATGGCCAAGCTCATATCCATTCTTCTTTCAACAACATCATTATCTCGCTGACCAACAGTGATGGACAAGTCATCAGCTGGTCGTCGGCAGGTAAGATGGGATTCCGCAGTTCGAAGAAGAACACCCCTTATGCCGCCCAGATGGCCGCGGAGAATTGTGTAAAAGTGGCATACGACTTGGGCTTGCGTAAAGTGAAAGTGTATATCAAGGGGCCGGGCAACGGACGTGAATCCGCAATCCGTACGATTCACAGCAAAGGCATCGAAGTGACCGAAATCATCGACGTCACTCCGTTACCCCACAACGGTTGTCGTCCTCCCAAGAAAAGAAGAGTGTAATTAATATATTAATAGGAATCCGGAGAATTCATGGATAGATTGCATTTTCACCCTCTCGCAATCGCGGCTGCATGGTTCGAAGATTTGATTGAACGTTAAAACAATAAACAAAATGGCAAGATATACAGGCCCAAGAACAAAAATAGCCCGCAAGTTCGGAGAACCGATATTCGGTGCAGATAAAGTACTGTCGAAGAAAAATTATCCTCCGGGGCAACATGGCAACAGCCGGAAACGGAAAACTTCGGAGTACGGCATTCAATTGCGGGAAAAACAGAAAGCAAAATACACGTATGGCGTGTTGGAAAAACAGTTTAGAAAGATGTTCGACAAAGCTTCCCGTTCGAAAGGTATTACCGGTGAAGTGCTGCTTCAATTGCTGGAAAGCCGTCTGGACAACGTCGTTTTTCGTCTCGGACTGGCGCCCACGCGCGCAGCAGCCCGTCAATTGGTTTCGCACCGCCATGTAATGGTAGACGGGAAAGTCGTCAACATACCTTCGTGTTCCATCAAACCGGGACAAATCATCGGCATAAGGGAAAAATCCAAATCGCTGGAAGTCATTATCAATGCACTGGCCGGTTTCAACCACAGCAAATATCCCTGGATTGAGTGGGAACAAAGCTCCCTGGCCGGAAAATTGCTCCATCTGCCCGAACGGACGGATATTCCGGAAGAAATTAAAGAGCAGTTGATTGTAGAATTGTACTCTAAATAAAAGGATATATGGCGATATTAGCATTTCAAAAGCCGGATAAAGTCTTGATGCTGGAAACAAACCATTTCCGGGGGAAATTTGAGTTTCGCCCGCTGGAACCCGGTTACGGGATTACCATCGGTAATTCCCTGCGTCGTATTCTTTTATCATCATTAGAAGGGTATGCCTTTTCGTCGGTAAAAATCGAAGGCGTAAACCATGAATTTGCCACCCTTCCGGGCGTGCGGGAAGACGTTACCAATATCATCCTGAATCTGAAACAGGTACGTTTTAAACGGACGATCGATGATGAGGAAATCGAAAAAGTCAATATGACGGTATCCGGCGTCGACGTCCTCAAGGCAGGAGATATAGGAAAACAGCTCGTCGGGTTCGATGTATTGAATCCCGCTCTGGAAATCTGTCATCTGGACCCGAAAGCGTCCTTTCAGATGGAATTGACAATTAATCGGGGACGCGGTTACGTACCGGCTGAAGAGAACGCAGATCCCGCGAATACGGATGTAAATGTCATTCCCATTGATTCTATTTACACGCCCATACGCAATGTGAAATATTCCGTGGAGAATTTCCGCGTGGAGCAGAAGACGGACTATGAGAAATTGATACTTGAAATCCAGACCGATGGCTCCGTTCACCCGAAAGAAGCCCTGAAAGAGGCAGCCAAGATTTTGATTTATCATTTCATGCTTTTTTCCGACGAGAAAATTTCGGTAGAAACCGTTGATGTCGAAGGTGAGGAGGAATTTGATGAAGATGTACTGCACATGCGTCAATTGCTCAAGAGCAAACTCTCGGAAATGAATCTTTCCGTACGTGCGCTGAATTGCTTGAAGGCGGCTGACGTTGACACCGTAGGTGATTTGGTGAGATTCAACAAAAATGATTTGTTGAAGTTCCGCAATTTCGGAAAAAAGTCGCTGACCGAATTGGACGAATTGCTGGAAACCCTGAACCTCTCGTTTGGGATGGATATTACGAAATATAAATTAGATAAAGACTGAATTAACGATGAGACATAATAAGAAAATCAATCATCTGAGCCGTACGAAAGCGCACCGCGAGGCGATGCTCGCAAACATGGCTTCTTCATTGATCAAGCACAAACGCATTTTCACGACCACGGCAAAAGCCAAAGCTTTGCGCAAATATGTAGAACCTCTGATTACGAAATCGAAACCGGGTCCGAACACCTTGCATTCGCGCCGTGTTGTCTTTGCTTCACTGCATGACAAATATGCGGTAAAGGAACTTTTTGGGATCGTAGCCGAAAAGATCGGTGACCGGCCGGGAGGATATACCCGCATTATCAAGACGGGAAATCGTCTGGGTGACAATGCTGCCATGTGTTTTATCGAGCTGGTGGACTTCAACGAAAACATGTTGAAGACGACTTCGAAAGCGAAGACAGCGACAAAGACAAGGCGTTCACGCAAGAAATCAGCCTTGGCCGATTCGCTTGCCACAGAATCCACACAGACTTTCAAAGAGGTGGCCGTTGCCGCACGGGAGGCAGATATTAAAAAGATACAGGAAGACGTAGACGCTGTCATATCGGAAGCCGTAAAAATCGAAGAACCGGAAGCCAGCAATGCCGAAGTCGAAGCGTCGGTAGAGGGAGAACAAAAGGAAGAAGCAAAGTAACACTGTTGTAAGTTTCTATTCATATTCAAAAAGCAACTGTCGCCTCCGGTGATGGTTGCTTTTCTTTTTAATGAATAGCGGGTGTGTTGTTATATGCTGTTTTTGTTTCATATTCCTAAGTCCCTTCCGCAGGGATTTTTATGGCTCTCTATAACGTTAGCCGAGTAAAATAAGAAGAAGTATCTTAGCAGCATGAATACGACAGAAATATTTAACATTTCTCCGGACTTGAGTCGCCCACGGTATATTAGACCGATAGAACTTTAGCCGGAAGAAGATAGTAAAGAGAAAAAACTTCATATCCAAATGGATTTAAAAAATGGATTTAAGGATGTGTTATGAAATAATTTGATAATGTCATATTGTAATTGATATTTTTTATTACTTTTGCGTCAAAAAATTATGATAACAGTCAGCGATTATTTTTGTCCCAATGGAAAGTGTGAATGCTGCGGATTACGAGGTCATGGCAATTTAGTGAAAGCAGGTACATATAAAAATCATGGTATTGACAGACAGATGTTTAAATGTAAAGTATGTAAAATTCGTTTTTCAGAAACTCGCAATACGATATTTTATGGAAGCCGTTACAGCGAAGATACCATTCACAGTATCATACGGAGTGTAGCAGAAGGAAACGGAGTAAGAACAACTGCCAGAATACTCGGATTAAGTAAAGACAGTGTAAATAAAGTGATATTGACCGCAGGCAAATATTCGGAAACAGTCATGAACAGTTTGTTGAAAAACCTGCACCTTCAG
>JAITAY010000392.1 GCA_031283915.1 Tannerella sp. | reverse complement strand
TTCCCTGCGCTACTAAGGTTGTTTTGTTCTTTAAATAAGGTAGAAATAAGGTTGGCTTAGCCAAAACTCAAGTTATATAAGGTTTTTGCAATGTTGTTACACAGGAGTAAGTAGAGGGCTTTTGGCAGAAAAGCGGCCGTTGGAGGGAAAGGCGTAAAAGTGAGGGTTTAATCGGACCGCTTCGTCGTATCACAGAACTGCCGGCTACTATTCTACCAGCTACTAACTACCTGTTTTTGCGCAAAATCTTCCCGCGCACAATATAACGGAACCTCCGGCTTTAGCCCAATGCTTCTGCTTGGGGGCTGGACAAAAAGGGCTGAATCTTATTTTTGAGGTGCCAGAGAAAAATAGCTTTGTAATGAAAACCAACCATCATTTTATTATCAAAAGAGTGGAAACCCGGTACCGGTTTCAATCCTGCCGGTCGGCGTCGTATCCGGCCTCCCAGACGTGTTTTTCGCCGCTGTTTCCGGCAGGAAGTACGGTTTCGCTTTGTTAAATCTCCGTTCCTTAACCGAAATAAAATATTTTTTTTACCGGAAAAATATTGTGTTTTGAAAAAGAGAATGTAACTTTGTCCCCACGTAAAATAACAAAACAGAAAGGAAGTTTATGCCATTTCAATTGACAGTTGCGTATGCCTCGGGTATCATTAAGAGACGGCCGGACAGGACGGGAGACATGATGCATGTGTTAATTTATGTATGTATGGGGGGGGGGGGTAATTTACTGCCTGACAGAGGATTATCCGAAAAAGACGATACAAAGCTCACATCTCCTCTTGTTGCCATTTCTTTTGAAAAAGAGTGGCTGCAGGAGGAGATATTTTTATGCAGGAACCCGTCTTCACGGGGAAAATTCCGGAAAGAAGCCTGCCGGTTTCACGGCACGGCAACGAAGACAAAAATCGGGACGGGGACGAAATTCCTTCGTGTTCGGACGGAGCAACGACGCCGGAAGAAGCCTTTCACCTCGCCGGCAATCAGGGATATTTTTGTTTAACTAAAACTTTTACCGCCATGTACAATACCTCGTAATATCATTTCAGAGCAGCAAGCTGTCGTTCATTCGGACAGCTTTTATCAAATCATTTATTTAAGTTATCATTGTTTATTTACCCAAAAACCAAATGTATGAAAAGAATTTTGATTCAATGGAAGTTTAATAAACTCTTGGTTGATTGTAAAAAGAAATTATTGAAAACAACAGGAAGAGTTTTTATTTTGTTTGCGCTGTCGACCGTCGTGTGGATGGCGTCTGCCTCCCCGGTAAAAGCGGAGGCTAAGGATGGGTTACCGAAGACGGGGGAACCACCCGTTGCGGCCTCTGTTACACAGCAACAGCGAACGGTGACGGGGCTTGTGACCGATGAAAGCGGCGAACCGCTGCCGGGCGTGAGCATTGCCCTGAAGGGAACGACTTCGGGCGTGATCACCGACGCCAACGGGCGATATACGGTTAATGTACCGGACGGCAGCGCCGTGCTGGTATTCTCCTATGTCGGGTTCGAGACGCAGGAAATCGCGGTCGGCTCGCAGACGCGCATCGACGTGAAGATGGGCGAAAGCAGCCTGGCGCTGGAGGAAGTCGTCGTCGTGGGCTACGGCGTGCAGAAGAAGGCAAACCTTTCGGGCGCCGTGCAGGCCGTATCGGCCAAAGAACTTGCCAGCCGCCCGGTGACCAACACCAACCAGGCGCTGCAGGGACTGGCGGCCAACGTGAATATCACGCAGGTGACCGGACGCGCCACAAGCGCACCCGATATCAATATCCGCGGATTCACGTCCATCAACGGCGGGAGCGCCCTGATCCTGGTGGACAATGTCCCGGCTACGTCCGACGAACTGTCGCGCATCAATCCGGACGATATTGAAAGCGTGTCGATACTCAAGGATGCGGCGTCGGCGGCCATCTACGGCGGACGGGCGTCGTTCGGCGTGGTGCTGATTACCACCAAGCAGGCGCGTAGCGACAAACTGGAAGTTTCGTTCGAGGGCAACACGGGTATCCGTGCGCGGGGCTATCTGCCCGAGCTTGTGACCGACGTCTACGAAACGATGCTGCTCCAAAACCCCGCTGCTACGCGCAACCCGCTCTTCACGGCCGAAGAGATGGAATACGGGCGGCTGCGTTCGGAGCATCCGGAACTCTATCCGGCGGCGGTCATCAACAAGCGGCAGGGACTCTACAACGCCGGCGAATGGGCATACTGGGACAATATCGACTGGAACAACGTCCTGCTCCGCCAGACCTCGCCTTCGTATACGGGTAACATCCGCGTGGCCAACCGGACGGAGAAAATGAACTATGCCGTCAGCGGAGGCTATTACCGTCAGGAAGGCATGATGCGCTACGGCAACGATACGTACGACCGGCTCAACCTGCGCGGCAACGGCAGCTACAACCTGACCTCCTGGTGGCAGGTGGGCACGAACATGTCGTTTAATTACAGTAATTACAACATGCCCGAAGCCGGCAACGACTGGTATTTCTACTACGTCAACCGTTCGGCGCTCCGGAGCCTGGTCAATCCCGACGGCACGTATACCGTCGCCGGCGCCTACCTGGTCGATTTGCCGCAGAACGGCGGCCGGAGCATTGCGAAAACCAATGAAACGCAGTTGTCGATGAATACGACTATCGACCTGATCAAGAACGTATGGAACATCAAGGCCGACGCCAATTTCCGTTTTACCAACAACCTGACCAAGGCAAGCCATTTCCCGACCTACTACCGTGCCGGCCCCGACAGGCCGTTGCAGGCTGCTTATACCGATACCGGCAATTCGTTGCGCAATTCGATCTATGCCTCCTCGGAGTCGGGTCTCAAGAGCTATCAGGTATACAATGTCTACACGGACTATCACAACACGTTTGCCGGCAAGCACTACGTGCAGGGCATGGTCGGTTTTAACCAGGAGTCGATGAACTATACCTATTCGCTCATCCGGCGGAACGACCTGATCAGCCAGAGCCTGCCAACCATCCAGTTGGCAACCGGCATGATCACGGCGGAGGAGAAAATCTCAACGCTGGCGTTGCGCAGCGCCTTCGGACGGTTGAACTATATCTACGACAATAAATATATTGCCGAATTTAACGGACGCTACGACGGTACCTCGCGCTTCCCCAAGAAAAGCCGTTTCGGGTTCTTCCCGTCGGGTTCGCTCGGATGGGTCCTTTCGCAGGAAAAGTTCTTCGCTCCCGTAACGGAAGCCCTGCACCTCGACCAACTGAAATTCCGCGGGTCGTACGGCGTACTGGGCAATCAGGTAGTAAAGACTACGGATGGCAAGAGACTGGATGTCTATTATCCCTATATTGCCTCCATGACGTCGAAAAACATAGATGTCCCGGTAAACGGCGCCATGCCGCTGGCTATCTTCCAGCCCGGCGTAGTGGCCGGTAACCTGGCGTGGGAGCGCGTGCGTACGGTGAACGGCGGCGCTGACCTGGCGCTGTTCAATAACCGCATCAGCCTGGCGGTAGACGTCTATACCCGCTATACGGAAGGGATGCTGGTGCCGGGCAAGGCGTTGCCCAATGTGTTTGGCGCCGATCCGCCGAAAGAAAATGCCGGCGACCTGAAAACCAAGGGCTGGGAAATCATGCTGGGACTGAACAACACGTGGCAGGTAGACGGTTCGCCCCTGTATCTCGGACTGAACTTCATGCTGGCCGATGCCCGGTCGTATGTCACCAAATACGACAACCCGACCAGAGGCATTTCCGACGCCCCCGGAGGAAACGCCAATTACTACGAGGGACAGGAGATCGGCGAAATCTGGGGATGGGTCTCCGACGGCTATCTGACGAAGGACGACCTGATCCTGCGCGAAGACGGCACGCCGACGGGTAACGCCAAAATCGACCAGTATGACGTGTCGGAGGAAGACAACCGCAGTACCGGCGTAAGCTACGAAGGCGACATCAAGTTCAAGGACCTGAATGGCGACGGACGTATCACCTACGGCAAATCGACGGTGGACGATCCGGGCGACCGTAAGATTATCGGTAACGACCAGATGCGCCTGCCTTACAGTTTTGAACTGAACGGTAGCTGGAAAGGCTTCGATTTGCGGGCGTTCTTCCAGGGCGTAGGGAAACGCGACTGGTATCCGGGACACAACCACCATGACTTTTGGGGTGTTTACGGCAATCCGTGGGCGACTCCCATCGCTGCCAACCGCGACCACTGGACGCCGGAAAATCCGAATGCCCGCTGGCCGCGCCTGAAACCCTTTATCGCCGAAAACAAGGAGCTGGCCTTGCCTCAAACGGGATACCTGCAGGATGCATCTTACCTGCGACTCAAGAACCTGACCGTCGGCTACACGCTGCCCGCTTCGCTGACAAAGCAGTGGCACGTGTCCAACCTGCGCTTCTATTTCAGCGCCGAGAACCTGTTCACGTTCCATCATCTGGAAGTGAGCGGCATCGACCCGGAATTGCTGACAAATACACAGGATGGGTCTAACGGCGCCGGCGTCTACCCGATGCAGAAAGTGTATTCATTTGGCCTTAACCTGAATTTCTAACCAATAAAATGATGTAAAATGAAAAAGTATCTATTTTTATTCGGTCTGACGGTCGCACTGGCCGGTCTGACTGCCTGCAACGACGCTTTCCTGGACAAGTTCCCGGAAACGGACATCACTGCAGAAGGGTTTTTCAAAACGCCGAAGGATCTGGAAACCTATGTGTACGGGTTCTACAACGAGAGTCTGCTGTATCCCCGCAACACGTATGACAACGAGCCGTTCTCGGACAATATCGCCCATCGCAACGACATGGGTTCGTCCGAGTACGCCATGCTGAAAGGCAATTTCTCGAAAGAGGTGGCTACCGGATGGGATGACTGGAAACATTTACGCAGCATCAATTTCTTCTTAGTCAATGCCGTCCGTGCGACAGGCAACGAAGACGAGATTCGCCACTGGATTGGTACGGCGCGGTATTTCCGGGCGGTGTTTTATATCGACAAGATCACCAAATACTCGAATGTACCGTGGTACAACAAGCCGCTGGAAACGACCGACCCGGATGTTTACAAGCCGTCGGATCCCCGTGCACTGATAGCCGACTCCATCCGGGCTGATCTGGAATATGCTTCGGCCTCGATCAAGGGAGATTTGGGTAACCGGACAATCATCAGCCGTTATGCGGCGTTGACCCTGCTGACGCGCTTCTGCCTCTACGAAGGCACGTATCGCAAATATCACCCGGAATTGACCCTGGCTTCTTCGGCCGGCGCCTTTCTGGAAAGAGCGGCTACGGCTGCCGAAGAGGTGATGGGCAGCGGCGTGTTCAGTATTTCGGGCAGCGGACGTGCCGGCTTCTCGGCGCTGTTCACCAGCGCCGATTTGAGCAGCAATCCCGAAATCATCCTGATGGCGCAGTACGAATCGGGAAAAGGCGACGGCAACAGTACTTTCCATAATCTGTATGGCGACTATGCCCTGAGCCGCACGCTGATGGAATCGTTCCTGATGGCCGACGGCCGGCGCTTCACCGAGCAGCCGGACTACGATAAAAAGGCGTTCAAGGAAGTTTTCGCCAACCGCGACCCGCGTATCTATGAGACGTTCGCCACGCCGGGATTCACGAAAGTAATCGACGCCAACCCCTACACGGTGATTATCAAGCATGGCGGTTACGAAGCGGTCAAGTATTATCCGCGCGACCTCGCCTCGCTGGGCGGCAATACCTGGCAGATGTGCTGGACGGATTTGCCGCTCTACCGGTATGCCGAAGTATTGCTGAGCTATGCCGAGGCAAAGGCGGAACTGGGTACGCTGACGCAGGACGACCTGGACAGGAGCGTCAACCAGCTACGTGCACGGGTGGGTATGCCGTCGCTGAACCTGGCGGCCGCCAACGCCGATGTCGACCCGGTGCTGGCGGCGCAGTATCCGAACGTGAGTGGCAACAACCGGGGCGTGGTGCTCGAAATCCGCCGCGAACGGCGCGTGGAGCTGGCGCTCGAAGGACAGCGCCTGCAGGACATCCACCGCTGGTGTGTCGGCGAACTGATTGCGCAGGCGCCGCAGGGCATGTACATCCCCGGACTGGGGGCGTATGACCTCAACGGCGACAGCAACCCCGACCTGGCCATACTGGCCACCCCGGGCGACCTGGCGCCCATCTCCGACCTGCCGGCGGAACAGCAGGCCTCCCTCACCAAGTACTACCTCTCGGAAGAAGGCGAGTTTTTCCTCTCGGAAGGCACGCGCGGCTTCATGATGTTTGCCACGGACAGGGATATGCCGCGTCGCTGGGAAAATCCGAAATTCTATTACCGTCCGATTCCGGTCACGCAGCAGGTGATGAACCCCGCGCTGGAACAGGTGTTCGGCTGGTAAAAAACGCAGTATATGTTTAACGCAAAAAGAAATTATCAGATGAAACTAAAATGTATAGCGAAGGCAGTTTGTCTTTTTCTCTTCGCCGGGATGATGGCCGGATGTAACAGCTACGCGCCGGTGGACAGCTATGACCGGAATGCTGCCGTCACGGATATTTATGTGGAAATTTCGTCGCTGTCGCTGGAAGTGGGTGCATCACAGACCATCACCTTCTGGCCGTTGCCGGCCAATGCCGACATTATGCAACTGAGCTGGACGTCGGCCGACCCGTCCATAGCTACTGTCGACCGCTGGGGCAGAGTGAGCGCCGTCAAGGCGGGGACAACCATTCTGACCGTCAGCAGCGGTACGGTGAGCAAGACGGTGAGTATGACGGTGACGAATCCCCCGATTGTTCCCTTGACGGCTTCCTGGTCGTTCGACGATCCGTCGGATTTGACCAAAGCCAGCGTCATCGAAGGCAAGCAGGGCAATCCCCTGGTACTGGCCGGCAACATTACGCCGATCGACGGGCCGAGCGCTGCGAACAGAGCCATACGCATCGCCGCCGGGGGTGACAACTACCTGAAAGTGTTTCATGGTATTCCCTTCCCCCAGGGCAAGGGGTATGTGGAAGACTGGTCTATCCTGATCGTATTCAGGCTGCCCGACCTGAACGGCTGGCATACGATACTGCAAACCGATATAACACCGGCCGGCGACGCCGACTTTTTCATCCGCGACAACGGCTTGATTGGGGTCGGCACACTGGGGTATGTAGGGCCGCAACCGATCGAGGCCGGCAGGTGGTATCGCCTGATACTCTCGCGGAAAGGCTCGTCACAGACGTTTTACAGTTACGTGAACGGAAAGACGTATCATGATAATGTGCAAACGGACAACAGCCGCTTTAACCTGCTGGAGGCTTTTCTGGTCAGTCAGGATGAAGACGGCGAAGACCAGGCCATTGAAATTGCCGAGATCGCTGTGTGGGACCAGGCGCTGACGGAGTCGCAGGCCTATGCGGTGGAACTTTCTCAAACGAACTGAGTATTGAAGTTGAAAAAGGGGGTGACTTCACAGTCTACCCCCTTTCTTTTTCCTTCTCCGAAGTTTGTTGTCTATATCCCTGCCCTGCTACGAAGGTTGTTTTGTTATTTAAATAAGGTAAAAATAAGGTTTGTATCCGTCCCCCTGTCCCGTAAAAACGTCAAATAATGATAAGAGTGAGCGAAGGATATTTTTTTATACGGGACATCGTAGGTAGAGACGTAAAAAACTTAAGCTTTTTTATGCCGCTTAATTTGTTTGTCTTCAATATTTTGTTATTCTCTCTGCAAAAATCATACCACAGCCTGCCGTACGGAGGCCTGAAGTACAATCAATGGCAGAGCCTGTAAGAGAAAATTCAATGCTTTACTTTTAAGTATATTGCCGGCAAAGATATATTTCTTTTTTCGGTAAAAGAAGTGGTTTTGTGAAAAAATAACGGTGTTACGGATTATTGAGAGTTTCGCGCCTCTTCCTCTCCCTCTCCCCCCGTTAT